>JBICIB010000060.1:0-4139 GCA_043101415.1 Planctomycetota bacterium JB042
CCCGCGGGTCGAGATGGTCGAGGCGGACCTCGCGGAGAGCGGCACGCTCGTCGACGCGCTCGCCGGCGCCGGTGCCGCCTACTACCTCGTGCACTCGATGGTGGTCGCCGGCGGCGCGTACGCCGACCGGGACCGGACGCTCGCCCGGAACTTCACCCGCGCGGCGGCGGAGGCAGGCCTCGAGCGCATCCTCTACCTCGGCGGCCTCGGGGAGACCGGCGACGGGCTGAGCCGCCACCTGAGCTCGCGCCGCGAGGTGGAGGGGGCGCTGGCGGACGGCCCGGTCCCGGTGACCGTCCTCCGCGCGGCGATGATCATCGGCTCCGGCTCCGCGTCGTTCGAGATCCTGCGCTACCTGACCGAGCGGCTCCCGTTCATGATCACGCCGCGCTGGGTCAAGACCCGCTGCCAGCCGATCGCGATCCGCGACGTCCTGCTCGATCTCGTCGGCTGCCTGGAGCGGCCGGAGACGACCGGGGAGACCTACGACATCGGCGGGGCGGACGTCCTGACCTACGCGGAGATCATCCGGGTGACCGCCGCCGTGCGCGAGCTGCCGCGTCGGATCATCTTCCCGGTCCCCGTCCTCACGCCGCGGCTCAGCTCGCTCTGGATCCACCTCGTGACGCCGGTCCCCGCCCGGATCGCGCGGCCGCTCGCGGAGGGGCTGCGGAACGAGGTCGTCTGCCGCGACCGGCGGCTGCCGGAGATCCTCCCGCGCCGGCGGCTGTCGACGCGGGAGGCGATCGAGGTCGCGCTCGGCCGGCAGTCGTCGAGCGACATCGAGACGAGCTGGTCCGACGCGGGAGTGATGCCCGGCGACCCCGAGTGGGCCGGCGGGACCGTCTTCGAGGATCCGCGCTCGACGGAGATCGACGCGAGCCCGGCGCGCGTCTTCCGGGCCGTCTGCCGGGTCGGCGGCGGCCACGGCTGGTACGCGGCGGACGGGCTGTGGCGGCTGCGCGGGATGCTCGACCGGCTGGTCGGGGGCCCCGGACTGCGGCGCGGCCGACGCCATCCCGAGCGCGTGTCGTACGGCGACGCGCTCGACTTCTGGCGCGTCACCGGCGTCGACCGGGACCGCCGCCTCGAGCTCCGCGCCGAGATGAAGCTCCCGGGCGTCGCGACGCTGTCGTTCGAGATCGAACCGGATCCGGAGCGCCCCGACCGCTGCACGCTCCTCCAGACCGCCCGCTTCAAGCCGCGCGGACTCCTCGGGCTCGCGTACTGGTACGCGGTCCTGCCGCTGCACGGCATCGTGTTCGACGGGATGCGGGGCGGCATCAAGCGGGCCGCGGAGGCGGATGCGGGCGAGGCCGAGTCGCGCGGGGAGACGCCGGCGGCGACGGACGAGTCTCAGCCGGGCTGACCGTTCATCATCCCGCGCGCGAGCGCCGCCAGCTCGCCCATCCGATCCGCCACGTAGACGTGCTTCGCCTCCGGCGGCTCGAGCGCCCGGACGACGCGACCGCCCAGGACGAGGGTCACGTCGCGGTTCTCGGTCTCCGCGACCAGCGCTCGCAGCTCGTCGGAGGCGCCCTCCCGATCCTCGACGTGGTTCGCGCTCCACCAGGCGATCCTCGCCCCGTACCGATCGACCGCCCGCAGCAGGGAGTCGGCCGGCGTGTTCGGGCCGAGGTTCACGTCGTGGAACCCCTCCGCGCGGACCACGAGCGCGGCCATCAGCGTCGGGAGCGAGCTCTGGTCGCCGGCGCAGGCGCCGCCGACGGCGACCGGCCCCCCCGGCGGGACGGCGAGGAAGTCGAGGTTCAGCCGGTGGAGGACCTCGAGGCAGATCGCCGTGGCGCGGTGCTCGACGAAGACCCCGTCCTCGCGGTCGCGCCACAGCTCGCCGATCCGGACCAGCGCCTCGCGCATCGGACCGTCGAACAGCGCGGCGAGGCTCTCCCCCTCGAGGTAGAGGGAGAGGAGGAGCCCCCGCGCCCGGTTCCGGTGCCCCTGTTCGAGGAGGCGGAACAGGTGCTCCGACGACCGGTCGGACGGCGAGCGCGCCCAGTCCGCCACCTCCGCCATGCCGAGCACCTCGGGCTGCTCGACGTTCAGGCCCCGGGTGCGGATGAAGGAGAGCGCGTCGCGGAGCGCGATCTTCCGGTGCCCGCCGGCGGTCTTGAAGGCCGGGATCGAGCCGTCGTCGACCCAGCGCTTCACGGACGACTCGCTGGCTCCGATCGCCTGGGCGAGCTGTTTCGGGGAGAGATTCTGACCGTTCACCATGGGTTTCCGAGGGGTGCGTCTGCGAAGGGGGCGTGTCTCCAAGCCGTGCTCGGCTCTCCTCTTGTCCGCTCCGACTCCCGGGCCGGACCTCGGATTTTCTCACCTTCTCGGATGAAGATCCCGTCCCAACTGGACGATTTGAACGTATCACCTCTTGACCGATTTGAACGTTTTTGGTTCGATCCCTTCCCACGACCGAGATCGAAGCCCGGAGAGCCGCACGATGAACCTCGTCCAGACCCCCGCCGACACCCGCACCGAGGACGACGCCCGCGCCCGCCGCTGGATCGAGCAGTACCGGCGCCTGATCCGGTCGATCGCCCGCCGCACGATCCACGACGCCTGGGACCTCGAGGAGGTCGAGCAGGAGATCTACATCAAGCTCTGGAAGGCGATGGATCGGTTCGACCCCGCGCTCGCGAAGGAGTCGACGTTCGTGGCGGTCGTGGCCCAGCGGTGCATCGTCGACTTCCACCGCCGGCGGGCCCGCCAGATGCGTCACCGCCCGGAGCCGATCGAGGACGCCGAGGAGCTCGTGACCGTCGACGAGGACGGCGCCGAGCGCTCCGAGCAGTTCGATCGGGCGAGCCGGGCGCTGGAGACCCTCGGCGCGGACCGCGAGCGGATCCTCGGCATGTCGTACCTCGACGGGATCACCCACCGGGAGATCGCGAAGAAGACCGGCCTCTCGCTCGGCACCGTGAAGTCGCACCTCCGCCGCGGCCTCCTCGAGCTGAAGAGCCGCCTCCACGCGCTCCCTCCCTGCCCGAGCGCCGCCTGACCGAACGGGACGCCGCCCCCCGGCGCCCCCTCGATCGCCCGTCGCGCCCTCCGGCGCGGCGGGCGATCGTCTCGTTCGGCGGAAACGGCGCTCGCCGCCTCGGATTCCTCGCCCCGGCTGCATCCCCGGCGCGGTGCGGCGCGATCGTTGAGAAGAACGTTTTGACCGATCCAACATCTCCCTCCCACGTCCCTCGAGACAGGAAGAGACCGATGATCCACGCCCTTCGCACCACCGCCGCCTCGCTCGCGCTCGCGTCGACCGCCCTCGCGGGAACCGCCACCACCGACGGAGAGGTCTGCCGCACCGGCGCCGACGCCGCGTCGAAGCGGGACCTCGTCGAGACCGCCGTCGCCGCCGGCTCGTTCGGCACCCTCGCCGCCGCGCTCCAGGCGGCCGACCTGGTCGATGCGCTGAAGGGCCCGGGCCCGTTCACCGTCTTCGCCCCGACCGACAACGCCTTCGCCGCCCTCCCCGCGGGGACCGTCGACCGCCTGCTGCGCCCGGAGAACCGGGCCGCGCTCGCCGGGATCCTGACCTACCACGTCGTGCCGGGCCGGATCCTCGCCGAAGAGGTCGTCCGCTCGAGCGGCCTGACGACCTTGAACGGCCAGCGGCTCGACCTGTCGGTCGACGGCGGCGCGGTGTTCGCCGACGGGGCGAAGGTCGTCCGGACGGACATCGAGTGCTCGAACGGGGTGATCCACGTGCTCGACGCGGTGGTGACGCCGGCGACCGACGACCTCGTCGCGACCGCGGCGGGCGCCGAGCGGTTCGGGACGCTCCTCGCCGCCGCGAAGGCGGCCGGCCTCGCCGAGACGCTCGCCGGCGGCGGCCCGTTCACCGTCTTCGCCCCGACCGACGACGCGTTCGCCGCGCTCCCCGAGGGGACCGTCGAATCGCTCCTGAAGCCGGAGAACCGGGACCGCCTCGCCGCGATCCTGAAGCTCCACGTCGTGAGCGGGCGCGTCCACTCGGATGCCGCGGCCGAGGCCGGCGCCGCCCCGACGCTGAACGGCGCGCGGGTGGCGATCGCGCGGACGGACGGGGGGCTGAAGGTCGGCGACGCGACGGTCGTCGCCGCGGACCTCGACGCGTCGAACGGCGTGATCCACGTGATCGA
>JBICIB010000061.1:0-8683 GCA_043101415.1 Planctomycetota bacterium JB042
GGACGAGGTGATCTTCGAGGAGTTCAAGGGGACCGGCAACATGGAGCTCCACCTCGACCGCCGCCTCGCCGACCAGCGCGTCTGGCCGGCGATCGACATCAACCGCTCCGGCACCCGCAAGGAGGACCTCCTCTTCACGGCCGAGGAGCTGAAGCTCGTCTGGATCCTCCGGAAGGTCCTGAACGAGATGAACCCGGTCGAGGCGATGGAGCTCCTCGTCGAGAAGATGCGGAAGACGAAGTCGAACGCCGAGTTCCTCATGGGGATGACGGGAAGCGGTCTGTAGGAGAGGAACGCGTTCGGGAACGTCTGCGCGTTCGCTGCGGCGGGGGGCGAGACGGGGAGGTGTCTCCGACCCGCTCACGTCCTCGCGCGATTCGTCTCGGTTGGTCTCCGCGGAGTTTCGAGTCGCGCTGCGGGGTCGCTCTCGGAGAAGCCTCCCCGTCTCGCCCCCCGCCTCGCCCGCTTCGGACTTCCTCACCCGATTCCGTCTCGGGGGGTACGGGGGAGTGCGGAGACGACCGATGGATGGCGCGGACGCGGAGTTTGACGTCGGTGACAGTCCTCCGCGCCAGCGCCCTCTCCCCTGCTCTCGTTGCTCTCCCTTGCTCTCCTTGCTCCCCCCGGGGGTCGCTCTCGGAGCCTCGTCCCTCCTTCGTCCCCCGCCTCGCCCGCTTCGGACTTCCTCACCCGATTCCGTCTCGGGGGTAGGGAGGAGAGCGGAGACGACCGATGGATGGCGCGGACGCGGAGTTTGACGTCGGTGTCAGTCCTCCGCGCCAGCGGCCTCTCCCCTGCTCTCTCCTGCTCTCCCCTGCTCTCCCTTGCTCCCGCTCTCCCCCAGTCCTTCCTCCACCCTTCGTGCCAGCTCCTTCGCGCTCTCCGCCTTCCCCGTCGCTCGGTCGCCGGCGAACGCGGCGCGCTCCTTCTCCTCGAACCACGCCGTGACGTCGGCGACGAGGTCGGGGGAGGCGCCGGCGGCGGTGAGGAGTTCGCGGGCGCCTTCGCCGTAGCAGCGGCCGGGCTCGGAGTCGAGGCGGGCGGCGAGGTAGCGGGCGAGGGCCTTCGCCTCCTCGACGGGATCTTCGGACGGGGGCGGGGCGGACTCGAGGGTCGCGAGCGCGGTGGCGCGGCGGCGCTCGGCCTCGGCGGCGGCGACGCGGGGAGGGGCGGGAGTCGTGGTTCGGGCGCGGCGGGCGATCCCGAGGAGGAGGGCGAGGAACAGGACGGCGACGCCGTACGGCCAGAGCCGGAGCGGGGTCGTCGGCCGGGCCGGGTCGCCGTCGTCGCGGAGCGAGCGTCGGTCGGGGTGCGGCGTCACCGTCATCGGGACGGGGGGCGTCGAGGCGCTCTCGAACGTGGCGGTCTCCGGGTCGAACCAGTGGATCGTGAACGGCGGGAGGCGGTCGACGTCCGCCGACTCGGCCATCAGGTCGAGCTCCACGTACGAGACGCCCCTCTCGATCCGGGTGCGGTGGTCGAACCGCCGAAAGCCGGCCGCGCGGTCGAGGCCGGGGAACTCGGCGGTGGCGAGGTTCGTCGTGCCCGGCTCCGCCTCCCGGACGGCGAGCGTGACCCTGATGGGATCGCCGACGCGCGCGGTCGTGCGGTCGACGTCGACCTCGATCGTGAACCGCCCCACCGCCGAGCCGTACCCCGCCGGACGTCCCTCGCGCGGCACCTCGCGCACGGTGACCGGCGTCGTCTCGGCGACCGCCTCGATCGTCCGCCCCTCGACGCCGCCGCTCCCCGGCGTCCCGGTCCCGGTCGGCACGACGCAGCGGAATCGCGTCCCCTCGAACGTGAGGACTCCGGGCTCGGGCGCCAGCATCTCCAGCTCGCCCGTCATCACCTCGTACTGGACGCCGTCGATCTCGCGGGGACGCGCCGCGAAGTCGAGGTGGAGCGAACGGCGGACGCCCTCGATCTCGAACCGCTTCTGTCCGTTCGGGCTCGGGAGGAGCGCGGTCCCCTCGACCCGGTTGACGACGTCGCCCCACCAGGGGAAGAGGAATCGTGCGCTCCGCGCGGTCAGAGCGTTCGCGATGCGGGCGTCGACCTCCAGGCGAACGACCACCCGGAACGGCTGGCGCGCCCGGACCAGTTGGGCCCGAGGCTCCAGCCGGAGTCGGACCGGCGCGACGTCCCCCGCGCGGACGGCCGTCAGGTCGACCCGGTTCGCGTCGAGGCGTCGATCGCTCTGGCAGACGACGCCGACCCCTTCGATCGCGAACCGCCCCGGCCGCCGCGGGATCGCGCCGATCCGGTAGCTCGCGATGTACTCCTGCCCGCCCGCCTCCGCGCTCCCGGAGCGGACCGAGAACTCGGGGCCGGCGAGGACGGCGAGCTCGACGTCGGCGATCTCCGGCAGGCGAGGCTCCGGGTCGACCGCGCACTCGCCGAAGACGTCGAGGAGCAGGAGGGCCTGCTCGCCGACGGTGACGGTGCTCCGTTCGATCCGGAGGACGGCGGCGTCGGACGCTGCGCCGGCCGGCGAGGCCGCGACCGTCAGGAACGCGGCCGCGACGGCCGCGAGGGGGAGGAGGGTTCGCACGTTCACCAGTCCCGCTCCGCTCGGGCGCGCGACTCGCGCGCGCGCCGCCGATCGAGCTCCAGGCGCTCCCGCTCGTACCGCCGCACGATCTCCTCGATCGACGCCGCCTCCTCCCGGAACAGCCCGCCCGGGAGGCGCGCCTCGCCGCCCCCCTCGTCGTCGACCGGAGCCTCGACGTCCGACTCCCCCTCCGCCTCGGTCGCGCTCGCCTCGCCCGGCGCGACCCGGGTCTCCCCCGCGGTCGACCGCGGCGGCGGCGCGGACGTCCCCTCGCCCCGGCCCGGGTCGCGGCCGTCGTCCGGGGTCGGCTCGGCGTCGCCGGGCGCCTCCCCCGCACCGCCCGACGCGGGACGTCGCGCCTCCTCCTCGCGCCGTCGGAGCTCCTCGAGCAGCAACGACACCAGCTCGAGGTCGACCGCCGCGTCCCGCCCCTCGCCGCCAGCGAGCGCCTGCACGAGGTCCCCCTTCGCCTCCCGGAGGAGCGCCCCGACCGCCTCCAGTCGGCGCGGATCGTCCCCCGCCGCCGCGAGGTCCCGCTCCGCCTGCTTCGCGCGCGCGACCCCCGCCCCGAACGCCGCGCGGGCCCGGAGCGCGCCGTCGGCCCGGGCGCGGGCTCCGTCGAACGCGCGCGCGGCGTCGCGGTGGCGCTCGAGGCGGCAGAGTGCCGCCCCTCGGTTGAACAGGATCCCCGGGTGGTCCGGCGCCGCCGCGTGCGCCTCGTCGTACCGCTCGAGCGCCGCCTCGAACTCCCCCTCGGCGTACCGCTCGTTCCCCGCGCGCGCCGCGCGGAGCGCCCCGTCGGACGCGAAGGCGAGGAGCGACGGCGCCGCGACGGCGAACGCGAGCGCCGCCGCGGCCGGGCGACGGCGCGCGGGGCGGGGGACGGACGGCCAGAGGAGGAGGAGCAGGACGGGCGGCAGGAGCCAGCGCGACCGCTCGACCGGCTCGCGGCGGAGGGTCGTCCGGGCGTCGACCGCGACGACGTCCGACAGCTCCTCGTCGACCAGCCGCGCCAGCGGGAACGGTTCGTCCCGGGCGAGGACCAGCCGCCCCCCGGTCCGCTCGACGACCGGTCGGAGCGCCTCGGGACGGGCCCTCGACCGAACCCGGGCCCCGGCGGCGTCGGTGACGAACCCTCCCGCGGCGCCGACGGGGACGGGGCCGCCCGCCTCCGACCCGACCACCAGCGCGTGGACCTCCACGCCGGCGCCGACCGACCGCCACGCGACCTCGTCGACCTCGTCCGGCCGGCCGAGGTTCTCGCCGTCGGTCGCGATCAGGACGACGCGCCGCGCGTCGCTCTCCTCGAACGCCTCGACGGCGCGCCGGAGCGCCCGCCCGAGGTCGGTCCCGCCGTGGCTCTGGAAGACCGGGTCGACCGCGCGGACGGAGTCCCGGAACGCCTCGCGGTCTCGGGTGAACGGACAGACGAGCTCGGCGTCGCCGCCGAACGTCATCAGCGCCAGCCGCCCTCCCTCGAACCGGCGCGCCAGGTCGTGCAGCTCGCGCTTCGCGCGCTCGAGCCGGTCCGGCTCCGCGTCGGCGACCCGCATCGATCGGGACGCGTCGAGCAGCACCAGGACGTCGATCGCCCGGACCGGCACCTCCACCAGCCGATCCCCGATCGCGGGACCGATCAGGGCGACCACGAGGAGCGCGGTCACGACGAGCGGCGCCGTCAGCTCACTCGCCGCGCGCGGCTCGATCGTCGGGCGCTCGACGAAGCGGCGGAGGAGCCGGCGTCGCAGGTGACGGAGCGCCAGCAGCGCGACGGCGACCGCCGGCACGACGAGGAGCGCGACCGCCGCGCTCGGCCGGACCCAGTGCACGACGTCGCTCACGGGATCCTCCGGAGGAGGAGCCGCCGCGCCGGCGCCTCCAGCAGGTGGAACAGGAGGGCCAGCCCGATCGCCCACGGGAGGAGCGACCGCCACTCGACGACCCGCCGCTCCTCGATCTCCCGCCGCTCGAGGGCGTCGATCCGCTCGTAGACGCGGCGCAGCTCCTCCTCGTCGGTCGCCGCGTACCCGTCGCCCCCGGTCGCGCGGCCGACGTCCCGGAGCTGGTCGACCCAGCGGCGGGAACCCATCGTCACCGCCACCGCGTGGACGCGGATCCCCTTCGCCCGCGCCAGCTCGGCCGCCTCGATCGGCATCACCGCCTTCTCCGACTCCTCGCCGTCGGTCAGGAGGACGACGATCCTCGTGCGGTCGGAGTCTCCTTCGAGGCGCAGCACCGCCGAGGCGAGCGCCACGCCGATCGCGGTCGAGCTCCGCTCCTCGCGCGCCTCCACCGGGGCGACCTCGGCCAGGATCGCGCGCAGCGCGTCGTGGTCGAGCGTCACCGGACACCGGAGCCTCGGGTACTTGGCGAACGTCACGAGCCCGATCCGGTCCTGCGGCCGGCCGGCGACGAACCGATCGACGACCTCCTTCGCGACCTCCAGCCGGCTCCGCTCGCCGAGGTCGGTCGTCATCGAGACCGACGTGTCGAGCGCGAGCAGGATGTCGATGCCGTCCGCGCGGACCTTCGACCAGGCGGTCCCGACCCGCGGGCCGGCGAGCGCGACGACGACGGCCGCCACGGCGAGGGCGCGGAGCGCCGGGGCGAGCGGCGCGCCCCGCCGCCGCCACGACGGCCGGATCCCCCGCGCGAACGCGCCGGCGGGGAACGGGACCCGGGCGTCGCCTTCCGGCCGCCGCCGGAACGGCAGCAGCGCCAACGGGAGGAGCAGCAGGAGGAGCGGTTGGTCGAAGCTCACGGGCGCCCCTCCGGCGCGCGAGGCTCCCCCTCCAACCATCGGATCGCCGCGTCGATCTCGGAGAGCAGACGTTCCCTCGCGGGAGGACGGGCCGCGAACTTCGCCAGCTCCGCGTCCCGCAGCAGCCCCTCCAGCGGCGCCGCCGCCGCGTCCGCCGCGAGCCTCGGCAGCAGCTCCTCGGTCGTGCGCGTCAGGAGCCGCCCGTCGAGGCGCGCGTCGAGCACCCGGCGCACCGTGTCGGCCGCCGCCGCCGCCCGCGCCCGGGCCTCCGTCGGGGCGTCCGCGTCCTGCGCGACGACCTCCGCCCGGAGTTCCCGCAATCGGTCGAGGGCCGCCGCGGTCGGATCGGTCGGGGGCGACGGAACGACCCGCCGGCGCGCGGGCGGCGGCCGGGACCGGCCCGCATGCCACCGGAGGGCGAGGGCGGCGACGAGGAGCGCGAGGAGCAGGAACGGGAGCGCCCGCGCCGGGCTCGCCGGCGACGGCTCGAAATCGACGAGCGTGAACCCGTCCCGCAGCCGCTCCGCCTCCCCGGGCGCCAGCGCGCTCTCGACGACCACGCTCCGCTCGGCGACGCGGACGCTCGCGGGCCGGCCGCTCCGGTCGCGCAGCCGGACGTCGAAGCCGCCGACGAGGAGCTCTCCCGGCCGGGTCGGGAGGAGGGTCAGCGCGAGCGTCGCCCCGTTCGGGCCGGCGGCGGCCACCTCCCCGCCGATCACGGTGAAGGCGCCGAACTCGGCCCCGTTCCGCGGCACCTCGGGGACGGCGCGTCCGAGGCCGCGGAGGGAGACCTCGACCGGGAGGGGCACGCCGACCATCGCCCGCGACGCCCCGAGGCGCACCGTCGCCTCCGGCGCGAGGAACGCGGCGGCGAGGAGGAGCCCGGCGATCAACGCGGCCTCCGTTCCCGCTTCTCGAGCATCGCGAGGAGCGGCGGCACGAGGTCGCGGTCGGTGGAGAGTTCGACGCGTTCGACGCCGGCCCGCCGCAGCGCGTCCGCCTGCGCCTCGAACCAGGCGTCCGATCGGGCCGCGAACTCGGCGCGCTCCGCCGCCGACCCGGTGTCGAGGTCGAACGACGCGCCGCTCTCCGGGTCGACGCAGCGGACGACGCCGCCCGGAGCGAGGCGCCGCTCGCGCGGGTCGCTCACGCGCGCCGCCACGACGTCGTGCCGCCGCGCGAACCGGCGCAGCGCGCGCACCGGCACCGCGTCCCGAAAGTCGGAGACGACGAACGCGACCGCCCGCCGCGGGAGCCGGCGATCGACCTCGTCGAGCGCGGACTCCAGGTCGAGGCGGCGCCCCGCCGGTCGTTCGAGACCGAAGATCGCGGTCACCACCCGGTGGTCCTGCCCCGGCTCGACGGACGGCCGGAGGAACGTCTCGAGGCGGTCGGTCACCTGCGCCAGGCCGACCCGGTCGCGGTTCCGGCGCCCGACCAGGGCGAGGACCGCACAGAGCTCGGCCGCGAGCTCCGCCTTCGTCCGGTCCGCGGACCCGAACTCGAGCGACGGCGAGCGGTCGAGGACGAGCATCACCGAGCGCTCGCGGGACTCGACGAACCGCTTCACGTGCGGACGCCCGGCCCGGGCGGTGACGTTCCAGTCGATCGTCCGGACGTCGTCGCCGTGCACGTACTCGCGGACGGAGTCGAACTCGATCCCGGTCCCGCGGAAGACCGATTGGAACTCCCCGGCCATCGCCGCCGAGACGAGCTTCCGGCTCCGGACCTCGATCCGGCGCGCCTTCCGCAACAGTTCTCGTCGGTCGAGCGTCATGGAGGAGCGAACGGCCGCCGCCGCGGGCGGTTCGGCGTCAGGGGACCTCGACTCGATCGAGGATGCGCGTCACGACGTCGTCGGCGGTCACCTCGTCGACCTCGGCGTCGTAGCTCAGCAGGACCCGGTGCCGCAGCACGTCGTGCGCGATCGCCTTGACGTCGGTCGGCGCGGCGTACGCGCGCCCCTTCAGCAGCGCGTGGGTCCGCGCGGCCAGGACCAGCGCGATCGACGCGCGCGGCGAGGCCCCGAACCGGACCGACTCCTCCAGTTCGCCGAGGCCGACCGACGCCGGATCGCGGGTCGCGCGGACGAGGTCGAGGACGTAGCCGACCAGCCGGTCGTCGACGTACACCTCGTCGACCAGCCGGCGCGCCGCGAGGAGCTCCTCCTTGCCGCAGACGCGGGCCGGCGGGGAGAGCGGCGCCGTCCGCGCCATGCGCCGCACGATCTCCGCCTCCTCGTCGCGGTCGGGGTACCCGATCACGATCTTGAGCAGGAACCGGTCGAGCTCGGCCTCGGGGAGCGGGTACGTCCCCTCGTGCTCGATCGGGTTCTGGGTCGCGAGCACCACGAACGGCTCCTCGAGCGGGAACGTCTCGTCGCCGATCGACACCGCCCGCTCCTGCATCGCCTCGAGCAGCGCCGAGTGCACCTTCGCCGGCGCGCGGTTCACCTCGTCCGCCAGGAGCAGGTTCGTGAAGACCGGGCCCTTCTTCACCTCGAACCGCCCGGTCGCCGGCTGGAAGACCGGGGTCCCGACGATGTCCGCCGGGAGCAGGTCGGGCGTGAACTGGATCCGGCGGTAGCGGAGGTCGAGCGTCCGGGCGAGCGTCTCGCAGGCGAGCGACTTCGCGAGGCCCGGCACCCCCTCCAGGAGGAGGTGGCCGCCGGCGAGCAGGCCGAGGAGGAGCCGCTCGACCATCGTCTCCTGGCCGACGACGATCCTCGAGACCTCGGACACGATCCGGTCGAGCACCTCCGCGCCGCGCTCGACCCGCTCGGCGGCCGCCCCGTCCTTCATCCGCCGTCCTTCGAGCCGCGCAGCCCGCGCGGGGCGGCGAGCCAGCCGTCCCACCGGCGGGCGAGCCGCTCGACGTCGTCCGCGCTCGCGAAGCGCCGCGGCGACCCGAACGACACGCCGAACCGCTCCTCGAGCCGCTCGATCGCCTTCACCCGGACGTACCAGCGGGAGTCCCGGATCGCGGGGAGGAGGACCGCCAGCGGCAGCTCGCCGGTGCCGCGGTCGTCGGGAAGGTCGAGCGCGCGGCGGAACCACGCCTCGGAGCTGAGGGTCGGTTCGTCGCGCCAGCGCTGGACGAACGACGCGCCCCGCTCCCCGCCGTCGCAGTAGAGGAGCAGCGAGAGGGCGTCCTGCGCCCGGGCCGACCGCGACGGCGTGTCGAGCACGTCGAGCAGGGTCGGGACCGCGCGCATGTCGCCGAGCAGGGCGAGGCGGTACGCCGCCTCCTCGCGGAGCTCCGGACGCTCGGCGTCGAGGAGTCCCGCGAGCACCTCGGACGCCCGCTCCCCGCCGATGTCCGCGAGCGCGTCGAGAGCGTCGAGGCCGGCCTGCGTCGAGGCGCCGTGT
>JBICIB010000062.1:0-9664 GCA_043101415.1 Planctomycetota bacterium JB042
TCCGCGGGGTCGGCGTCCGGATCGTACCCGAAGTTCCGCCCGCCCGACGCCCTCCGGAGGGCGAGGAAGGAGTGGATCCGCGTCGGGCGGTCGTTCGCCTCGAGCCCGTCGAACAGCTCGGAGAGGCCGCTCGTGTCGCCGCCGTCGAGCAGCGCCCGGGCCGCCTCGAGGCGCACGGCGCGGTTCTCGTCCGAGCGGACCCGCCGGATCGCCTCCAGGGCGTTCGGATCGCCCTCCAGCCGGTAGATCTCTCCGAGGACGAAGACGGCGTTCGACCGGAGGAGCGGGTCGTCGCTCGCCAGGAGCTCCACCTCGACCTTCTCGGTCGCGTGCGAGCCGAACGCGGAGAGCATCCGGAGATTGCCGAGCTTGTCGACGCCGCGCGTGTGCTTGACGCGGGTGACCGCTTCGTTCATCTGCGTCTCGAGCGCCGGGGGGAGCCCGGCGCCGCGCTCGTTGGTGGCGCAGCCGATGGAGGTCGCGAGGAGCGCCGCGGTCAGGACGGCGCCGAGGTTCCGGATTTCGAGGTGCATGGGACTCCCTCCCGATTCACGTGTTCGATGGTTCCCGCCGCGAGCACGTCGTCGCCGACGTAGAGGACCGCCGTCTGTCCCGGAGTCACGGCGAACTCCGGTTCCTCGAAGATCACATGCACCCCGCCCGGTCCGGCGCGCCGCGCGCGCGCCGCCGCCCCGAGGTGTCGATGACGGACGCGCGCCGTCACGGCGAACGCCTCGTCGTCCGAGCCGGGCTCGGGCCGCGCCGTCCAGACCGTGTCGCGCAGCGTGAAGGCGCGCTGGGACGCCTCCTCGCGGGTGCCGACCACGACCCGGCGCGCTCCGGGGTCGAGCCTCACGACGTGCCGGCGCGCGCCGAACGCCACGCCGAGGCCCCGGCGCTGGCCGACGGTGAACCCGGCGACTCCGTCGTGGCGGCCGACGACCTCGCCGTCCTCCGTCACGATCTCGCCCGGCGCCACGGTCTCCGGCGCGCGCTCGCGGACGACGTCACGGTAGTCGCCGGTCGGGACGAAGCAGATCTCCTGGCTCTCCGGCTTGTCCGCCGTCGCCAGGCCCGCCTCGCGCGCGAGCGCCCGGACGTCCTCCTTCGTCAGGTCGCCGAGCGGGAACTCCGCCGCCGCGAGCTGCTCCTGGTCGAGCGTCGAGAGGACGTACGACTGGTCCTTCCCGAGGTCCCTCCCCCGCCGGAGGACGTGTCGTCCGTCGACCGTCGCCACGCGGGCGTAATGCCCCGTCGCGACCTTCCGCGCGCCGATCGAGCGCGCGAGCTCGGCCAGCCGGCCGAACTTGACGTCGACGTTGCACTTCACGCACGGGTTCGGGGTCCGTCCCTCCCGGTAGGCGGTCACGAACTCCTGGACGATCCCCTCGAACGGCCCGGAGACGTCGAGCGCGTAGAACGGGATCTCGAGCCGCGCCGCCACGCGCCGGGCGTCCGCCGCGTCGGAGACCGAGCAGCACGAGCGCGCCGAGCCCGGCCCCTCCCGGGTGACGCCGTTCCGAAGGAAGAACCCGACGACGTCGTGCCCCGCGCGCTTGAGGAGGAGCGCGGCGACCGACGAGTCGACCCCGCCGCTCATCGCGACGGCGATCCGATCGTGAGGAATGTCGTGGTTGCGGTCCATCCTGGCGATCTTATCGGCAACGCCGGGGACGGACTTTTGGCGGGATTCGGGTTTCCGGTCCCCGGTCACCCGGCCGACCGGTCCCCCCCGACCCGGACTTCCTCTCCCCCTCCCGATTCCCGGTGTCCGGCTCCCGTCTCCGTCGCGCCGGGGTCCGGCACCGACGCCGACCTCCCCCGTCCTCCCCTCCCCATCCCCCCGCCTTCCCCGATTCCCCTGACCCGTCCTCCCCCGCTCCGCTAAGCTGCCCGGTTTCGATCGACCGACCGAAGGACCCTCTCCATGGACGCGATCCTCCTCCTCCTCCAGGCCGAGGGCGGCGCCCCCGCGCCCGAGGCGCCCCCGACGTGGCCGCTCCTCGTCGGCTTCATCCTCATCTTCTACTTCCTGATGTTCCGGCCGCAGATCAAGGAGCAGAAGCGGCGGCGGGAGATGCTCTCGACGCTGAAGAAGAACGACAAGGTCGTCACGAACGGCGGGATGCACGGGACGATCGTCTCGCTCGGCGAGGACACGGTCGTCCTGAAGGTCGACGACAACGTCCGGATCAAGTTCTCGCGCGCCGCGATCGCCGGGCCGGCGCCCGGCCAGGAGTTGACGGAAGAGAAGGGCGCGTGACCCCGGACGACCCGCGGGCGGCCGCCCGGCGAGCCCACGCGCTCGGGAGGCGCGGCGAGGAGATCGCCGCGCAACTCCTCGTCGCGCGGGGGTTCGTGGTCCGGGAGCGGAACGCGAGGCTCGCCCGCGCCGAGTTCGACCTCGTCGCGGAGGACCGGGAGGGCGTCGCGTTCGTCGAGGTGAAGTCCCGGACCGGCACGCGGTTCGGCGAGCCCTGGCAGGCGGTCGACGACCGGACGCGGGATCGGCGCGTGGCGGCGGCGATGGAGTGGCTCGCGCGCGCCGGCCGGCCGGACGCCGACTTCCGGTTCGGCGTCGTCTCGCTCGTCTTCGACGCCGCGGGCGGCCTCGTCTCGTCCGACTGGATCGACGAGTCCGCCTCGTGAGCCGACGCCCCCCGATCCTCCTCGCCCTCGCCCTCGCCGTCGCCGGCGCGCCGGACGCGACCCGGGCGGCGGAGGGCGAGCACGCCGCTCGCCGGGCGCGCCTCGCCGCCCTCCTCGCCGAGGAGTTCGCCGCGGGGACCCTCGAGCCGGGCCCGCTGCTCGTCCCCGGCGCCCCGGAGACCGACACGGTCCCGTTCTCGCAGGCCGACCACGCGCTCTACCTGACCGGCATCGACGAACCGGGGCTCTGCCTCGCGCTCCGCGTCGGGGCCGACGGGAGAACCGTCGAGGAGGTCCTGTTCCTGGCCGACGGGACGCCGGAGAGCGACCGCTGGGTCGGCGACCGGCTCCGCGCGGACCGGGCGACCGCGGAGGCGACCGGCTTCGACCGGATCGAACCGGCGAGCCGGTTCTTCGAGGTCGCTCGGGAGTGGCTCGAGGGAGCCGACGTGATCCACTTCCTGGATGAGCCGCGTCTCGAGTCCGGCCTCGCCGCGGCGCGCGTCCGGCGCTGGCTCGCCGGGATCCCCGGCGCCCCCGATCTCGACCTCGTGCCGGTCGAGCGGCTCGTCGATCGCCTCCGGCTGCACAAGTCGCCGGTCGAGCAGGATCTGCTCCGGAGCGCCGCGGCCCTCACCGCCCGGACGCTCCGGGAGGTCCTCCCCCTCGTCCGCCCCGGCGTCCGCGAACGGGAGCTGCGCGGTGCGGTCGAGGGGCGGTTCCTCGCGTTCGGCGCCGACGGCCCCGCGTTCCCGTCGATCGTCGGATCGGGGCCGAACACGTGCGTCCTCCATCACGTGCCCGGGGAGCGACGCCTCGAGGAGGGTGAGCTCTGCCTCCTCGACGTCGGGGCGAGGGTCCGAGGGTACTCGGCCGACGTCACCCGCACGGTGCCGGTGTCGGGGACGTTCTCCCCCCGCCAACGACGCGCGTACGAGATCGTCCTGGCCGCGCAGGAGGCCGCGATCGAGGCGGCCCGCCCCGGCGTGCCGCTCTCCGGACTCCACGCCGCCGCCGGCCGCGTCCTCCGGGAGGGACTGGCGGAGCTCCTCGACGGACCGCGGGACTTGTCCCGGGGCGCCCGGCGACGCTACGTTCCGCACGGGACGTCCCACTGGATCGGCATCGCCGTCCACGACGTCGGCCGCGGAGCGCTCGCCCCGGGCTGCGCCTTCACGATCGAACCGGGGCTCTACCTCCCGGAGGAGGGGCTCGGGATCCGAATCGAGGACGACTTCCTCATGCGTGAAGACGGATCGGTCGAGAGGATATCGACCGGTCTCCCTCGCGCCGCGGACGAGATCGAGCGCCTGGTGCGGGGATCGCCTCCGGCCGGCGCGGACGACCACGAGAACGACGCCGACGACGAAGGACGCTGACCCGAGAGCGCCGTGCCGACCCGCAAGATGCCGCTGGTTCTGCTCGAGACCGTCCTCCTCCTGGCGGTCGTCCTGCCGTTCGCGCACCTCCGGACCGTCCTGTCGATCCTGAAGGGGGACCTGCCGCTCGAGTCGTTCGACTGGTCGCAGGCGATCGTCCGCTCGCTGCTGATCGTGGCCACCGCCCAGGTCATCTTCTTCCTCCAGGACCTCTACGCGTGGAAGGTCGTCCGGAGCAAGCAGCAGAGTTCGATCCGGCTCCTCGAGGCGTGCTCGTACGCGCTCGTCCTCACCGCCCTCCTCTACTTCACGCTCGACGGGATCGACAAGCACCTCCTCGGCCGCGACGAGCACGAGCCCCTGCTCGGGATCTACAAGGCGACGATCGCGCAGGCGCTGGTGGTGATGACGCTGATCTACTTCACGTCGTTCGGCTTCCGCCGCGCCGCGAGCTACACGGTCAACCGGCTTCCGGTCGCCGACCGCCTCCTGATGGTCGGCGACGGTCCGATCGCGGAGACGATCGAGCGCGAGCTGACCGAGCGGGCCGAACCGTCGTACGCGATCGCCGGGTACATCGTGCCCGACGCCTCGAAGCGCCCCGGCGAGCAGATCCGCGGCAAGCCGATCTTCGGCGGGTACGCCGACATCGTGCGGACGGTGAAGGAAGAGAGCATCGACCGCGTGATCGTCTGCCTCCCCGAACGGCGCGGCAACCTCCCGGTGATGGAACTGCTGAACTGCCGCCTCCAGGGCGTGAAGGTCGACGAGGGAGAGCTCCTGTACGAACGGATCACCGGGAAGATCGCGATCGGCAAGCTCCGCCCCTCGTACCTGATCTTCTCCGAGGGGTTCAACCGGTCGCGCTTCAACTACATCTTCAAGCGCGGCCTCGACGTCGTCCTGGCGCTCGCCGCCCTCCTGCTCGCCTCGCCGATCATCGTCGTCACGTCGCTGCTGATCAAGGCGACCTCGCGGGGGCCGATCCTGTTCGCGCAGACGCGGGTCGGACGCGAGGGGCGGATCTTCACCCTCTACAAGTTCCGGTCGATGCGGCAGGACGCGGAGAAGGAGTCGGGCCCGGTCTGGGCGCAGGCGGACGACGACCGGGTCACCGCCGTCGGGAAGGTGATCCGGAAGATGCGGATCGACGAGATCCCTCAGTTCATCAACGTGCTGAAGAGCGAGATGTCGTTCGTCGGGCCCCGCCCCGAGCGCCCGTTCTTCGTCGAGGAGCTGAAGAAGGAGATCCCGTACTACACGGAGCGGCTGGTCGTGAAGCCCGGCATCACCGGCTGGGCGCAGATCAACTACCGGTACGGCGCGTCGCTGGAGGACGCGATCCAGAAGCTCCAGTACGACCTGTACTACATCAAGAACATGTCGATCTTCCTCGACATCTTCATCATGTTCCGGACCGTGAAGGTCGTGCTGCTCGGGTTCGGCGCACGGTGACGGACACTCCGCGGGAGGAGTCGTGAACGCGAAGATTCTGGTGGCGGACAAGCTGTCGAAGGAGGGGATCCGGCTCCTCGAGGCGACCGACGGAGTGGAGGTCGTCGTCCGGCACGGCATGACCGAGGACGAGTTCGCGGAGGCGGCGGCGGGAGTCGACGCGATCCTCGTCCGGAGCGCGGCGAGGGTGACGGCGCGGATCCTCGACGCGGCCGACCGGCTGCGCGTCGTCGGGCGCGCCGGCATCGGCGTCGACAACATCGACGTCGCGGGCGCGACCGCGCGCGGCGTGCTCGTGATGAACGTCCCGGACGCCAACGCCGACACGACGGCGGAGCACGCGATCACGCTCCTCGTCGCGCTCGCGCGCCACCTCCCGACCGCCGACCGCTCGCTGCGGGCCGGGAACTGGGAACGGTCGAAGTTCCTCGGATCGGAGCTGCAGGGGAAGATCCTCGGGATCATCGGCGGCGGGAACATCGGTCGCCGCGTCGCCTCGCGCGCCCGCGGGCTCGGCATGGAGGTCGTGGTGCACGACCCGTTCCTGCCGCCCGACGCGCTGAAGGACCTCCACGTGGCGGTGGTCTCGATGGACGAGCTCTGCGCCCGCGCCGACTTCATCAGCCTCCACACGCCGCTCCTCGACGCGACGCGTCACCTCGTCGACGCCGAGTTCCTGAAGCGCGTGAAGCCGGACGTCCGCATCGTCAACTGCGCGCGCGGCGGCATCGTCGACGAGGCGGCGCTCGTCGACGCCCTCCGCGACGGACGGATCCGCGGCGCGGCGCTCGACGTGTTCGAGACCGAGCCCCCGCCGAAGGACCACCCGCTGTTCCAGTTCGACAACGTCGTGGTCACCCCCCACCTCGGCGCGTCGACGTCGGAGGCGCAGACCCGCGCGTCGGTCGACCTCTGCCGGCAGGTGCTCGACTACCTCGACCACGGCGAGGCGCGGAACGCGTTGAACCTGCCCCGCACCCCTCCGGAGCTCCTGAGCGAGCTCGCCCCGTGGACGTCCCTCGCCGGCCGCCTCGGCCTCCTCCTCGCCGGGCTCGTCGACGGGCCGGCGGAGCGGCTCGACCTCTCGTACCGCGGCACGCTCGCCGGGATGGAGACCGGCACCGTCACCCGCGCCTTCGTCGCCGGGCTGCTGCGCCCGGCGTTCGACACGCCGGTGAACCTGGTGAACGCGCTCCAGCTCGCGAGCGAGCGCGGCCTCGCCGTCGAGGAGCGGAAGCGCGCGGCGATCCGCGACTTCTCGGCGATGCTCACCGGAACGGCGACGATCGACGGGAGGAAGGTGTCGGTCTCCGGCGCGCTCTTCGGCCACCGGCAGCCGCGGATCGTGAAGATCGACGGCTTCCACCTCGAGGCGATCCCCGAGGGCTCGCTCCTCGTCGTGCGGAACCAGGACCGGCCGGGCACGCTCGGCCGGATCGGCTCGATCCTCGGCGACGCCGGAGTGAACATCAAGGGGATGCACCTCGCCCCGCCGCGCGCCGAGGACGGTCACGCCCTCGGCGTGGTGAACGTCGAGCCGGCCGTCGACGCCGCGACGCTCGACGCGATCCGGGCCCTCCCCGAGATCGAGCGCGTGGCGTTCGTCCAGCTCGACGGCGAGCCGGGGGTCGGCGCGTGAGGCTCTTCGTCCCCGGCCCGACCGAGGTCCACCCCGACGTCTTCGCCGCGATGACCCATCCGCAGATCGGTCACCGGACCCCTCCCCTCCACGACCTGGTCGCGCGCGTCACGCCGAAGCTGCGCCGCCTGTTCGGGACGTCCGGCGACGCGTTCACGTCGACGTCGTCCGCCAGCGCGGTCCTCGAGGCGACGATCCGGAACCTGGTGCGGAAGCGCGCCCTCGCGCTCGTCTGCGGCGAGTGGTCGGACCGGTGGGCGGTCATGGCCGAACGGAACGGAGTCGCGGTCGACCGGCTCCCGGTGCCGCTCGGCCGCGTCCACGACCCGGCGGACGTGTCGAAGGCCCTCGCGAGCGGGCGGTACGACGCGATCCTGATGGTCTGGTGCGAGACGTCGACGGGCGTGCTCGAACCGCTCGCCGACCTCGTCGCCGCCGCGCGGCGGCACGACGACGGGATGGTCTGCGTCGACGCCGTCTCCGCGCTCGGCGGGGTCGAGATCGACGTCGACCGCCTCGGCATCGACGTCTGCGTCGCCGGCGTCCAGAAGGCGATGGCGATGCCGCCCGGCCTGGCGGTCTTCACGGTCTCGGAGCGCGCGCGGGCGCGGGCCCGCACGATCGACTCCCGCGGGTACTTCGTCGACTTCGTGGCGTTCCACGAGAACCTCGCGCGCGACGAGACGCCGACGACCCCGAGCACCGCCCACCTCTACGCGCTCGACGTCGCGCTCGACCGGATCGAAGCGGAGGGGATGCCGGCCCGCGCCGCCCGCCACCGCGCCATGTCCGAGCGGTGCCGGGAGTGGGCCGCCGACCGGTTCGGCCTCTTCGGCGAACCCGACGCCGCCTCGCCGACGGTCACGTGCCTGTCGAACCCGGACGGCGTCGACCTCGCGGCCTTCCTCGACGCGGTGCGGGGCCGCGGCTACTGGCTCGGCGGCGGCTTCGGCGAGCTGAAGGGGAAGACGTTCCGCGTCGGACACATGGGCGAGCACACGCTCGACGACGTCGAGACGCTCCTCGCGGCGATGGACGACGCGCGACGCTCCCTCGCGGGGTGAGCGCGCCGACCGTCCGCGGCCGCGGACGGTCCCGTCACTGCAGCTCGGGGATCCCGCTCTCCTCGGCGAGGAGGCGCCGGGCGAGCGCCCGGAGCCCCTCGTTCCCGAGCCGGTCGAGCTGGGGGAGGACCGAGGCGTCCCGGTCGATCTCCGGATAGCGGTCGGGGTGCTCGACGACCTCGCGGACCATCCGGGCGAGGAGGTCGTGGTACCCCTGCGAATGCGGCGGCGCCGAGAGGCGTCCGGGGAGCATCGCCGCCGTCGCCGCGAGGACCGCCATCGGGCTCGCGGCGTCCGCCATCGCCACCGCCTGCGCCCGCTCCTCCAGCCACGCCTCGACGTTCGCGGGCGAGAACCCGTGCCGCCCGAGGAGGGAGACCTTCGTCCCGAGGTCGTCGAACAGGGGGAGGAACCGCGCCGCGTCGCGGATGTGCGCGCGCTCGTGCGTCTCGACCGCGTCGAGGAGGAGCCCCGGAAGGGTCGCCTCCGTGCCGCCGGCCTCGAGGTGACTCCTGAGCGCCCGCAGGTGCGCGCGCGCCGTGAGGGTGAGCGGCTCGTCGAGGTCGGTCCGCTCGTCCTCGGTCTCGATCCGGAGCGGCGGGTCGGCGAGGAACTCGTCGATGCGTCCGAAGACGTCGTCGTGGAGGGCGAGCGTGGCGGCGGCGGTCGTCCGCACCCGATCGACGTTCAGGACGATGAAGGTCTCGAACGCGAACCCCGCGATCTCCCCGCCGAAGTGCTCGGTCCGGGACGGCAGGACGAGCTCCTCCCCCACGACCCGGTAGACGTTCGTCCCGTCGACGGCGAGCCGCGCCTCCGCGATCCGACGGAGCGCGTACGCCTCGGGGACCCCGAGCGTCCGCCGCCCGACCAGGAAGAAGGTGCCGAACCGGTCGAAGTACCGGGCCAAGCCGCCGCCTCGGGCCGGGTCGGGGTCGAGGAACGTGCCGACCGGGAAGTACTCCTTCGTGACGACCGGATCGACGACGTCCTCGCCGAGCACCTCGACCGACAGCTCCCGCAGCTCGGCGAGGACCGCCTCCATCGGCGGGGTGTCGCCCCCGCGGTACCACGCCTCGAACCGTTCCCCGAGCTCGGCCACGAACCGGCGGTGCCGCTCCGCCTCGTCGAGGAGCGCCCGGAGCTCGGCCGAGCCGGGGTCCTGCGTGAGCGCCGCGCGCGCGAACGCGATGGCGCCGTCGACGAGGCCGAGGCGGAGGAGCGCGTCGACCGTCGCCGCGTCCGGCGAGCCGTTCGCCGCCACCGAGGCGAGCGTCGCCGCCGCGGCCCCGCCGTCGCCGAGGTCGAACCCCGCGCCGTACCGCCGCGCGTGAACCTCCTCCAGCCAACGGTCGTGGGCTCCCGCCGCGAGGAGGAGCCGGCGACGGACGGTCCCGGTCGACTCGAGGCGGGCGTCCTCCGGGGGGGCGGAGAGGACGTGCAGCAGCGCGCCGTGCGGGTCCCCGGAACGTTCGTCG
>JBICIB010000063.1:0-3454 GCA_043101415.1 Planctomycetota bacterium JB042
GATGCGTCGGGCGTGGTCTCCGCGAAGGGACGAGTCGCGCTGCGGGGTCGCTCTCGGAGAAGCCTCCTCCGCCCGCCCCCCCGCCGTGGCGAACGCGCAGACGTTCCCGAACGCGTTCACATGTTCGCGACGATTTCTTCCCCGAACTCCGAGCACTTCTTCAGCGTCGCGCCGTCCATCAGCCGCTCGAAGTCGTACGTGACCGTCTTCGCCGCGATCGCGCCCGCGATCCCCTTCACGACGAGGTCCGCCGCCTCGGTCCAGCCCATGAAGCGGAGCATCATCTCGCCCGAGAGGATCACGGAGCCGGGGTTCACCTTGTCCTGGCCGGCGTACTTCGGCGCGGTGCCGTGCGTCGCCTCGAAGATCGCGTGGCCGGTGTCGTAGTTGATGTTCGCTCCCGGCGAGATGCCGATCCCGCCGACGCACGCCGCGAGGGCGTCGCTGATGTAGTCGCCGTTCAGGTTCATCGTCGCGATGACGCTGTACTCCGCGGGGCGGGTGAGGATCTGCTGCAGGAACGCGTCGGCGATCACGTCCTTCACCACGATCTTGCGCCCGCCGGCGTCGATCTGCTGCCACGGCCCGCCGTCGAGGTCGGTCGCGCCGAACTCCTCCTTGGCGGTCTGGTACCCCCAGTCGCGGAACGCCCCCTCGGTGAACTTCATGATGTTCCCCTTGTGGACGAGCGTCACGCTGTCCCGCCCCTCGTCGATCGCGTACCGGATCGCGGCCTTGACGAGCCGGGACGTCCCCTCGCGCGAGATCGGCTTCACGCCGAGGCCGGTGGTGGCGGGGAAGCGGATCTTCTCGAACCGCTCCGGGAAGTGCTCCTGCAGGAGCCCGAGCATCCGCTTCGCGTCGTCGGTCCCCTCCTCGAACTCGATGCCGGCGTAGATGTCCTCCGCGTTCTCGCGGAAGATCACCATGTCGGTCAGGTCGGGACGCTTCACCGGGCTCGGCACCCCCTCGAACCAGCGGACCGGCCGGAGGCAGGTGTAGAGGTCGAGGATCTGCCGCAGCGCCACGTTCAGCGAGCGGATGCCGCCGCCGACGGGGGTCGTCAGCGGTCCCTTGATGCCGACGAGGTAGGTCCGGAACGCGTCGAGCGTCTCGTCCGGGAGCCAGCTTCCGGTCCGCTCGAACGCCTTCTCGCCGGCCAGGACCTCCTTCCAGGCGATCTTCCGCGCCCCGCCGTACGCCTTCTCGACCGCGGCGTCGAAGACCCGAACCGACGCGGCCCAGATGTCCGGTCCGGTGCCGTCCCCCTCGATGAACGGGACGATCGGCTGGTCGGGGACGTTCAGTCCGGAGTCGGTCTTGGTGATCGGAGCGGCCATCGGGAGGAACCTCGTCGTCGAATCGGTCGGACGTTGCGGCGCGAACCGTCCATCCTACCGATCGCGACGCTCCGGAGGACCCGCGGAGTCGTCAGGAGACGCGCCGCAGGCCGAACACCTCCACGTCGACCCCCGGCGCGTAGTGGACGAACTCGGGCGGGCCGCCGGGCGCCTTCAGGCCGGCGGCGGCGAGCAGGGAGTCGTCGAGCGCGCCGACGCTCGCCGCGTGCGCGGGGTACGGCGCGTGGTGGACCTGCCCGTCGCGGACCGTCCCGCCGCGCTCCACGAACAGGAGGTACCGTTCGAGGAGGAAGTGCTCGCGGGTCCCCGGCGCGGACGGCCCGAGCGGTTCGCCGGGGACGAGCGTCAGGTCGAGCGCCCCCGGTCGGGCCGGCCGGCGCGACGCGTACCGGATCGCCTCGGCCCGCCGCTCGAGCTCCATCCGGGCGTGGACGTACGGCAGCCCCCAGCCGACGCGCGCCGCCACGACCGCGGGGAGGTTCGAGGCGTCGAGCGAGAAGAACCAGACGCCGGGGCGCCCGCGGTGGACGACGTACGTCCGGACGTTCGTCTCGAGGAACGAGAGCGAGACCGACGGCGGCCACCACCACGGCCGGACGTCCTCCATGGCGAACGGCACCAGCCCGACCGCCGCCCGCCCGTCGAGGAGGTCGAGCTCGAGCGCGGCCGGGACGTGCGGCCGCACGACCTCCGGCGGGAACGTCCAGTGGAGGAACGCGAGGCTCCTCCACCGCTGGGTGCCGGCCGCGCGGCGGTCGGGACGGCGGGTCGGCGCGATCCGGTCGACCGTCTCGATCATCCCGCCGCCCCCGGCCGCCGGGGCGGGACGAGCACGAGCGTCGCCACGATCAGGAGCGTGAAGAGGAGGTAGATCACGGTCATCGCCCCCTCGCCGACGTCGACGAACAGGATTTCGTTCGCCCACCGGCCGACGAACGAACGGTCCTCGTCGTGGAAGATCCCCGCCTCCTCCTTCAGCTCGTGCTCCCAGGTCGTGAGCGGGCACTCGACGCCGCAGACCGCCTCGGTCGCGACCACCGCCATCATCAGCAGGTGGACGATCCGGAGCCACGGGTTCCTCACCCAGGTCCACCCCGCCCAGCGCCCGATCAGCACGAGCGGCACCAGCAGCACCACGAACGCGACGTACGCGAGATGCAGGACGACGACGACGTCGGCGAGGAGGGCGGGACTCATCGGGGCCGATGATACGATCCGCGGGAACGGACGCCCGTCCGAACGCGTTCCCGGACGGTACGCGTTCTCGAATGCCGCCCTCGGGGGGACCCATGCTCCGCCTCCTCTCTCGCGCCTCGGCGCTCGCCCTCGTCTCGTGCACGGTCCTTCCGAACGAGCCGCCTCCCTCCGACCTGCAGGCGCGCGCGGACGCGGTGGCGGCGCGCGTCTCCCGCATCCGAGACCTGGAACAGCGGCGCTCGGTCCCCGCCGCCCGGCAGAGCAAGGCGGAGCTCCACGAGGTGTTCGACGTCGAGATCGAGGAGGAGTGGCGCGAGGGCGGCGCCGGCATGGAGCGGGCGATGAAGGCGTTCGGGCTGATGCCGTCCGACCTCGACCTGAAGCCGTTCCTCGGCGAGTTCCTCCGGGAGAGCGTCGGCGGCTACTACGACCCGGAGGAGGAGCGGTTCTTCGTCATCGCGGACGACGCCGACGGGACGTCCGACGGACGGGACGACTTCGACGACGGCGAGCCGGGGCTCGACGAGGACGACGCCGCGGAGGAGTTCGTCCTCGCCCACGAGCTGACCCACGCGATCGACGACCAGGCGTTCGACTTCGACCGGATCGAGGAGGAGCGGGAGTTCGACGACGACCGGGCGCTGGCGTTCTCGTCGCTCGTCGAGGGATCCGCGATGGAGGGGGGCGTCGAGTACGTCCTCGACCGCGGCGGCCTGCCGATGTCGTCCGCGGGGCCGTTCCTCTCCCCGCTCATCGGCCTCTTCTCCGGCCTCTCCCCGGCCCGGATCGACGACCTCACGAGCGATCTCGACGACGACCAGGCCGCGGTGATGCGCCGCGCGCCGCCGATCCTGAAGTACTCTCTGACCTTCCCGTACTTCCAGGGGTGGGCGTTC
>JBICIB010000064.1:0-3289 GCA_043101415.1 Planctomycetota bacterium JB042
GCCGGGGAACGGGAGGGGGAGAGGAAGGCCGGGTCGAGGGTGGCCGGGTGGCCGGGTGGCCGGGGCCGATCCGGTGTCCGGCGCCCGCGCCCGTTCCCCGGTTCTCCGCGATCCCGGTTTTCCGTTCCCCGGTCTTCCCCTCGCTCTCCCGTTCCCCGGTGTCCGGCGCCCGGTCGTCCGGTCGTCCGAGTGTCGAGGGTGGTGCTCGCGAGGCGGCCGCGCGGAGGGAGCCGGGCAGAATGGCATCGGTGCCGGACCCGGCGCGACGGAGTCGGGAACCGGACGCCGGGGAACGGGAGGGGGAGAGGAAGGCCGGGTCGAGGGTGGCCGGGTGGCCGGGTGGCCGGGTGGCCGGGTGGCCGGGGCCGATCCGGTGTCCGGCGCCCGCGCCCGTTCCCCGGTTCTCCGCGATCCCGGTTTTCCGTTCCCCGGTCATCCCCTCGCTCTCCCGTTCCCCGGTGTCCGGCGCCCGGTCGTCCGGTCGTCCGAGTGTCGAGGGTGGTGCTCGCGAGGCGGCCGCGCGGAGGGAGCCGGGCACGAATCTCGGCACGCGCACGGGCAGGACCCCGCTCTCCCAAACCTTTCTCAACGCCCGAACGGGCGCGCGCGTATCCTGGGTTCTCTCCCGCGTCGACGGTCCCTCGAAGAGGAGCAGCATGAACGAACCGGTCCTCGAGGCGGTCGACGTCCACCGCCTCTACGAGCAGGGGAAGGAGGCGGTCGCCGCGCTGAAGGACGTCACCTTCCGGGTCGAGGAGGGGACGTTCGTCGCGATCACCGGGCCGTCGGGGAGCGGGAAGTCGACCCTGCTGAACCTCCTCGCGGGGCTCGACGTCCCGTCGTCCGGCGCGGTCCGGATCGCGGGGCAGGACCTCGCGGCGCTCGACGAGCGGGGCCGGACGTTGATCCGGCGCGAACGGATCGGCTTCGTCTTCCAGTTCTTCAACCTCGTGCCGACGCTGACGGTCGGCGAGAACATCGGGCTCCCGCTCCGCCTCGCCGGCGTGAAGCGGCCGGAGGGCGACCCGCGGTTCGCGCGGATCGTCGAGTTCTTCGGCCTCTCGAAGCTCGTCGGCCGCCGCCCGCACATGCTCTCGGGCGGCGAGATGCAGCGGACCTCGATCGCCCGCGCGGTGGTGCACGAGCCGCCGATCGTCCTCGCCGACGAGCCGACCGGCAACCTGTCGACGAGCGCAGGCCGCGACGTGCTCGAGCTGCTCCGCCGGTCGGTCGACGAGCTCGGGCGGACGGTCCTCCTCGTCACCCACAACCCGCGCGACGCGGCGTTCGCAGACCAGGTCCGGTTCCTGAAGGACGGCACGCTCCTCCCCGAGATCGTCGAGGGAGGCGACAAGGATGAAGCTCGCATCGCGGATCGCATGGCGGTCCTTGGCCTCTAGGCCGGGCCGCACGCTCACCTCCGTCCTCGGCATCGCGGTCGGCGTCGCGGCCGTCCTCTCGGTCCTGATCGTCGACCACAACACGATCCTGACCGAGCGGCTCCGGCGGCCGTCGTTCTCGGGCAAGCCGGACCTCGAGATCCGGCCGGTCGACGCCGGCGCCCCCTCGACGGACGTGCCGGCGGCGCTCGAACGGCACGCGTCGCTCCGGGAGGTGCGGCCGGTCTTCTTCTCCCGGATCCGGCTCCACCCCGGGGCGGCCGGCGGGGAGGGGGCGCCGTTCCGCGACGTCGAACTCGTCGCGGTCGATCCGCGGGCGGGGGCGCGCTTCGACGCGTGGGTCGTGTCGGAGGGCGAGGAGTTCAGCCGACCCGACGCGTCGGACGTCCTGATCGCGGCGCCGCTGGCGGCCGAGCTCGGGGTCGGTCCGGGCGATTCGATCGGGCTGCAGCGGGCGCTGCCGTCGGTGAAGCAGTGCCGCGAGGGGGAGGTCGTGGCGATCCGCGACGAACTCGTGCAGGGCGAGGTCGAGCCGTTCCGCGTCGCCGGGCTGCTCGAGCCGAACCACCTCGGCCGACGCCGGGCGGTGATCGTGCCGTACGCGCGCGGGGTCGAGCTGTTCCGCGGGGCGCACGTCCAGCCGATCTACTGGGCGAGGATGGCGCCGGAGGCGATCTACCAGGACGTCCGCGAGGACCTGAAGGCGTCGTTCGTCGTCGACAAGCCGAAGGGGGCGCTGGTGGGGGAGCGGGTCGACCAGCGCGCGTTCCGGAAGTCGATCCGGATCGCCGCCTGCCTCTCGCTGCTGCTCGGGCTGTTCGTGATCTACAACGCGTTCTCCCTCTCGCTGGTCGAGCGGGTGCGCGAGATCGGCCTGCTCCGCGCGCTCGGTCTGACCGGGCGGGAGATCACGGCCGCGGTCCTCCTCGAGGGGCTGTTCCTATCGATCGTCGGAGCGGCGGCGGGGCTCGCCTTCTCGCTCGGGGTGGTCGACCTGATGCGGCGGATCGGGATCACGACCCTCGGCTACGGCAAGCCGCTCGCGATCCACGACATCCCCTGGGACGTCGTCGGGCTCGTGCTGCTCGCCGGCGTGCTGGCGGCGATGTTCGGGATGATCGCGCCGCTCCTGCGGGTCCGGCGGCTGTCGGTGATCGAGGCGGTACGGGCCGGGCAGATCGCGTACAAGCCCGACCCGACGCGCTTCGTCCGCGCGCTGGTGCTGGCGCTCCTCCCGGGCGCGCTGCTCGTCCTGTACATGGTCGCCACGCCGCCGCTCGGCGATCGGCAGCAGGCGGTCTTCTGGCAGGTCGCGAAGATCGCGTTCTGGGTCTCGATCACGTTCGGGGCCGCGCTCCTCGTCCCGCGCCTGGTGCAGGGGGCGGTCGCGCTGGTGCTGCGGATCCTGATGGCGTTCCGGCCGGTCGAACGCCCGATCGCGGCGGCGGCGGTGAAGGGGGCGCACCACCGGGTGTTCGGCTCGACGCTCGGGATCGCGCTCGTGCTGGCGGCGGTCCTCGGCATCCACGCGATCACCGCCAGCCTGAAGGACGAGGCGTCGCGGTTCGGCGAGCGGACGATGCGGGGGCGCGTCTTCCTGCAGACGCGGCCGCTCGCGAAGGAGGAGGTCGCGCGGGCCGCGGAGGAGGCGGGGGCGAGCGCGTTCTACAGCCTCTCCGCCGAGGTCCTGACGCCGTTCCCGATCCGCGGGATCGACCCGGACGAGGCGATCCGGTTCGTCCCCGCGCTCCGCGACGACCCGCGCGAGGCGGCGGCGTTCCGGGAGGGGAGGTCGATGATCCTCTCCGAGTTCCTCGCCGACAACCACGGGTACGCGCTCGGCGACCGGGTGTCGCTGTCGACGTACGCCGGCGCGGTCCCGGTGCGGG
>JBICIB010000065.1:0-5968 GCA_043101415.1 Planctomycetota bacterium JB042
CGCCGAGGGAACCCGGGAGCGCGGTGCCGACGGCGGTCCACGCGCCGAGCTTCGCCTCCTCGATGAACCGCCAGCCGGTCCCGGTCGCGTGCGTGTTGACGACCGTCCCGGTCGCCTGCTGCACCTCGATCACGCCGAGGCTCGAGTTCGTCATGAGGAGGTTGCCGTTCCCCAGCCGGTAGCAGCCGCGGAACGAGGTCGGGAACGGCATCGACTGGGCGAGCGCCCCGGTCGTGTCGAAGTCGTCGCACTTGTCGCCGGTGAAGTACGCGCAGAGGAGATCGCCGGGGAGGACCGAGTCGATCGAGACCTGCTCGGGGAAATCGCCCGAGTTGATCTGCGCGACGAACGTGCCGCTCGGGTCGTAGTAGCGGACGCCGTCCGGCGTGCCGTTGATGAACGCGGTGACGCACGAGCCGTCCGGGAGGAACGTGACGTCGAACGTGTCGGTCGCGTCGTTGATGTAGTCCGGGAGGCGGTTGTGCGGGCCCGCGAACTCGGCGACGTAGTCGTCGCCGCTCGTCACGAACAGGTTGTTCCCGCGGAAGTCGATCCCGCGGATGTTGTTCAGCCCGTCGGACGAGTCGGCGTAGACCGAGAGGAACGCGCCGGACGTGTCGTAGACGAAGACCGAATCCGCGACCTGGTCGGAGACGTAGATGTTCCCGTCCGGGCCGAGGACCGCGTTGATCGGGGTCGAGAACGTCCCGGCGCCGTTGATGAGGTCACCGAGGTAGGTGCCGTTCATCGGATCGAACATCGACACGACGTCGTTGGTCGAGTCGGGGATGAGGAGGACGGTGCCGGCGGTCGCGACGGGCTGGAACGAGTGGCCGAGCGACTCGGCGCCGGCCGCCGCCTCGATGCCCTGCTCCTCCATCTGCTGCGTCGTCAGGCCGACCTGGGGCGCGCCGATGCCGACCGGGGCGAGCAACGCGAGGCCGAAGAGACCGGAGACGAGGACACGGGGGGGGGTGGGGTTTTGCATGCTGGTTGACTCCCTGAATGGATGCTCCGATGGCACGCCAAACCCGAGGACCTGTCAAGACGTCTCCGACCCCGAACGAAAGTCGCATGAACCTCCACCTCCCGCACCCTGTCCGTCTTTCTCCGACTCGTCGCCGACGCCCGCGACGGTCCGGGCTCCTGCTCCTCCCGATCGCGCTCCTCGGCGGGGCGTCCGGCCCCACCGAGGCCGCGGCGGCCGAGCCGCTCGTGGTCGGCACGCGCCACGTCCCGCCGTTCGCGGTCCGGGCCGAGGACGGGACCTGGAGCGGCGTCACGATCGAGCTGTGGCGGTGGATCGCGGCGGACCTCGACCTCGAGTTCACCCTGACGGACGTCCCGCTCGAGGACTCGGTGCGCGCGCTCCGCGACGGGGAGGTCGGCGCCGTGGCCGCGGCCCTGACGGTGACCGCCGAACGCGAGGAGGCGATCGACTTCTCGCACCCGTTCCTGTCGACCGGCCTCGGCATCCTCGTCCCGCGCGACGGGGGGACCGGGATCACCGCCGTCGCCGCGCAGCTCCTCCGTCCGGAGGTCCTCGGCGTGTTCGGCGGTCTGCTGGTCGTGCTCCTCGCGGTCGGCCTCCTCGTCTGGCTGCTGGAGCGGCGCCGGAACCCCGAACAGTTCGGCGGCGGCCCGGCCCGCGGCGTCGGCTCCGGCGTCTGGTGGTCCGCGGTCACGCTGACCACCGTCGGCTACGGCGACAAGGCGCCGGTCACCGCGCCGGGGCGGCTCGTGGGAGTCGTCTGGATGTTCGCCGGACTCTTCCTCATCTCGAGCTTCACCGCCGCGGTCGCGTCCGCGTGGACGGTCGCCCGACTCGGCTCCTCGATCACCGGCCCCGAGGACCTCGCCGGGAGGACGGTCGCCGCGGTCCGCGGCTCGACGAGCGAGGCGTGGCTCGAGCGCCAGGGCATCCGGACGCTCCCGCAGCCGTCGGTGGAGGAGGCGCTGCAGGCGGTCGTCGACGGGCGCGCTCCGGCCATGGTGCACGACGCGCCGATCCTCCGCTGGCTGGCGAACCGGCGCGAAGACCGGGACCTGATGGTCGTCCCCGGGACGTTCGCGCCGCAGGAGTACGGGCTCGCGCTGCCGGAGGGGAGCGACCTGATGGAGCAGGTCAACCGCCACCTCCTCCGCCACACCGCGTCCGAACCGTGGCGGGTCCTGCTGCGACGGACGTTCGGGGAATGAGCGCGATCAGCCGCGGTCCGGGTCGTCGCCGATCCACCCCCGGCGACGGAAGTGGAGCAGCATCGCGGCCGCGGTGACGACCATCAGGACCAGCAGCGCGGGGTACGCCCAGCGGAACCGGAGCTCCGGCATCGCCTCGAAGTTCATGCCGTAGATCCCCGCCATGAACGTCAGGGGGATGAAGATGCTCGCCATGATCGTGAGCACCTTCATGATCTCGTTCATCCGATTGCCGGCGGCCGAGAGGTAGGTGTTCATCAGGCCGCTCGCCATCTCCCGGAACGTCTCGACGAACTCCGCCGCCTGCTGGCAGTGGTCGTACGTGTCGCGCAGATAGAGCCGCGCCCGCTCGTCGACGAGCGCCTCCTCCTCCCGGCAGAGACGGCCCGCCGACTCCCGGATCGGCCAGAGCAGCCGGCGGAGGATCAGCAGGTGTCCGCGGACGCGATTGATCCGCCGCAGGGTCTCCGGGACCGGCCGGTCGAGGACGATCTCCTCCAGCGCCTCGAGCCGGTCGCCGATCTCCTCGAGGATCGGCAGGAACCCGTCGACCACCGTGTCGACGAGGGCGTAGAGGAGGTAGTCCGCGCCCGCCTTCCGGAGCGTCCCCTTCCCGCGCCGGAGCCGCTCCCGGACCGGGTCGAGCACGTCGCCGTACCGTTCCTGGAAGGTGAGGACGTAGTTCGGGCCGAGCACCAGACTCAGCTGCTCCCGATCGAGATCGTCCCCCTGCAGACGGAGCATGCGCGTCACGACGACCACGTGTCCCTCGATCTCGTCCGCCGACGGCCGCTGCGGGACGTTCGCGAGGTCCTCGAGCACCAGGTCGTGGAGACCGAAGATCCGCTGCACCTGCCGGAGCGTCTCCTCGTCGCCGAGCCCTTGGACGTCGACCCAGGTCACCGAGTCGCGCTCGTGGATCTCCCGCAGCTCCTCGACGTCGCGGACCTCCCCCTCGACCAGTGCGTCCGCCGTGTAGTCGACGTATCGGATCCGCGGCGACGGACTTCCGGCCGGGAGCACGAGCGTCCCGGGCCTCGCTCCCACCTGGACCGCCGCCCGCCGGAACGTCTTCATGCGTCTCGCGCTCCCTCCGCTCGGGGAGAGTAGCAGACCGAATTCGAGGCTCGCTGCCGGATCCGTCCCGCTCGCGCGTCATCATGGACGAATGACCGCGGAACGGCAGCACGAGGAGATCCGGGCCGCGATCGGCGGCGACCGGGCGGCGCTGGAAGCCGTCTGGCGCGAACACCGCCGGTGGACCGCGGCCGTCCTGCTCGCCCACGCCCCCGCCGGAGCCGACCTCGATGACCTCCTCCAGGACGTCGCCCTCAAGCTCTGCCGGTCGATCGCCACGCTCGACGACCCCGGTCGTTTCGGCGGCTGGCTGCGAGCGATCGCGCTCAACACCGCCCGCTCCGCCGGCCGGCGCCGCGCCGTCGCCGCCCCGATCGAACGACCGTTCGGATCGGCCGGGCCCGAACCGGTCGACGCGCGAGGCGCCGCCCGGACCGCCGCGCGCGAGGAGCGGGACCACGTCCTCCTCCGGATCCGCCGACTCGAGCCGGAGTACCGGGAGCCGTTGCTGATGAAGGCGATGCTCGACCTCTCCCAGCGGAGGATCGCCGCCCTGCTCGGCCTCCCCGAGACGACGATCGAGACCCGCCTGGTCCGCGCCCGGCGCATGCTGCGCGACGCGATCGAGCTCGAGGACGCGCCCGGAGAGGTCGTCGCGTCGCCCCCCGAACCCGTCCGACCCGAGGTGAGACGATGACCCTTCCGCCCCCCGCGATCGACCCGTCCGAGCCGATCGAGGCGACGCTCCTCCACCGCGCCCTCGATCGCTCCGCCTCCCGCGAGGACTGGGCCGCCCTCCGGGCGCTCGCGGCGGACGACGACGGGGTCTGGCGACGGCTCGCAGACGCGCTCGAGGACGAGGGACGGGTCGTGCGCGCGGTCGCCCCGGTCGCCGACGCGGCCGACCGGATCGCGCTCCCCCCCGCCGGCCCGACGGCCGACGCGGAGCGGGCCGGCGAGCGGCCGATCCGTCTCGCTCGGGCCGGCGCCGTCGGATGGGCCGCGGCGGCGCTCCTGCTGCTGGCGTGGGTGAACGAGCGCCGGGAGGACCCCGCGCCGCCGGATCGCCCGACGACGTTCGCGCCGTCCCCCCCGGAGGCGGCGGCCGAGCCGCGCGGGTCGGGGTCCGGCGCGACGGAGATCGTCAGCGAGCTGCCGGCCCGGATGCTCGACTCGCGCCCGGCCGCGAGCGGCGACGGGTACGACGTCCTCGTGCTCCGCCGCACCGTCGAACGCCGCCACGTCGAGACGCTCTACCGCCTCGCCGAGGACGAACACGGCCGCCCCGTCCCGGTCCCCGAACCGTTCTCTCCCGCCGGTCCTCCCGAACGGATGTGAACCGACCCGACTTCCTCTCGACCCCGACCCGGAGCCTTCCGATGCCACTTCGCCGTCGTCCCTCCCCGACCCTCGCCATGTTCGCGCTCCTCTCCGCGACGACGACCGCCGGGGTCGTCGACCCGACCCCGCCGCCGGGGGTGCAGCAGGCGGGCCCGACCCCTCCCGCACCGATCCTCGCACGCCTCCTGGAGGAGCAGGCGCGCCCCCGGAACGTGATCGGCGTTCACGTCGGCGACGTCGATCCGTCGCTCGCCGCCCACCTCGGGCTCGGCGAGGGGGCGGGGATCCTCGTCACCTCGGTCACCGCGGGGATGCCGGCGGACCGCGCGGGGATGCGCGCGTACGACGTCGTCGTCGCGGTCGACGGCGAGGAGGCGAAGGGGCGGCGCACCCTCTCGGACGCGCTCGACCGGAAGGACGAGGGGGACACCATCGAACTGACGCTGCTGCGCGGCGGGAAGCGGCTCCGCCTGACCGTCGAGGTCACCGCCGTCGCGGCGGACCCGGCCGAGTCGCTCGCGTCGCTGGGGACCCTCCTCGACCGGACGGACGGCGACCCGGCCCTCCTCCAGCGGCGGCTGGTCGAGGTCGAGGCCCGGCTCGACGCCATGCGCGCGGAGCAGACCGACCGGGAGGCGGAGCTCGAGCACCGGCGGAACGAGCTGCGGGACGAGCGACAGAGGCTCCGCGAGAGCCTCGCCGCGCTCCCGTCCCTCCGGAGCGCCGATCCGGACGCGGCGCGGCGCATCGGCCGGCTCCTGAGCGAACGGAGGGACGACGCGACCGCGCGGGGGGAGGCCGGCCAGGCGGCGCCGAGCGAGGCCCGCGCCCTCGCCGCGGCCGCCGAACGCGAGGCCGAGGTCGCCCGGCTCCGCGCGCGGACCGAGGACCTGGAGCGGGCGCTCGACCGGAACCTCGCGCGCCTCGACTCGACGCGGAACCGCCTCGCGACGGAGACCGCGCGCCTCCGGAGCGACTGGCGGGCGAGGAGCGAGAAGCTGCAGGGACTCCTCGCCGCGCCGCCGGAGGCCGGCTCGCTGAACAAGGCGCTCGCCGTCCTCCGGGAGCAGCACGACTCGGCGCTCGCCCGGTACGAGCAGGCGCTCGGTTCGCTCGACCTCCCCGAGGTGCGGCTCGAGGGGAACGCCGGTCTGCTGGTCGACGCGACGACGGGTCGGCAGGACGCCGGACGGCCGGTCGACGCGACGACGGGTCGGCAGGACGCCGGCCCCTCGGTCGACACGCGGCTCCGCACCATCGAGGAGCGGCTGGCGAACATCGAGCGCGTCCTGGAGAAGCTCGCGCGCCGCGGCGACACCCGCTGAGGGATCACCTCCGAGCGCTCGTCCTC
>JBICIB010000066.1:0-3094 GCA_043101415.1 Planctomycetota bacterium JB042
CCCCGGGCCCTTCGACGTCCCGCCGGAGAGGAGCACGACGTCGTCCTCGAGCGCCTCGCGGAGCGCCTCCCGCAGCGCCGCCTCGTCGTCCGGGACGATGCCGCGCACGACCGGCGCGCCGCCCGTCTCGACGACCGCGTCGGCGAGCGCGCGCGCGTTGCTGTCGTAGACGAGCCCCGGCCGCATCGGCGTCCCCGGCGCGACGATCTCGTCGCCGGTCGAGAGGATCGCCACGCGCGGCCGGCGCCAGACGGAGACCTCCGCCCGGCCGATCGCCGCGAGGACGCCGGTCTCGCGCGCCGTCAGCCGCTCGCCCGCCGGAGCGACGAGCTCGCCGCGGGCGACGTCGGTGGCGGCGAACGAGACCGCCTGCCCCGGCACCACCGCGCGCCGGACGATCACCTCGTCCCCGTCCTCGTCGGTCGCCTCGACCAGCACGATCGCGTCGGCGCCGCGCGGCACGATCGCGCCGGTGGCGATCGGGGTGGCGGTCCCGGGGCGGACCTCGATCGTCGGCTCGACGCCGGTGGCGAGCAGTTCGTCGTTCAGCCGGAGACGGGCCGGCTCCTCCTCCGACGCGCCGAACGTGTCCGCCGCGACGACCGCGTACCCGTCGAGGTTCGAGCGGTCGAACCCCGGGACGTCGACGGTCGAGAAGACGTCCTCGGCGAGGACCCTCCCGAGCGCCTCCGCCAGGGGGACGGTCTCGGCCGCGAGCGGACGAGGGTCGAACGCGGCCCGGAACCGTCGTTCCGCCTCGTCCCGGTCGATGACGTCGAGAAACTGCTCCTGGCGCACGCGGATTCCCGGTCTCGGCTCTACCTTCGGGGCGATGAACGATAGCAGCTTCCCCCTCGTCGACACCCACTGCCACCTGACGTGGGAGTCGTTCGACGACGATCTCGACGACGTCGTCCGCCGGATGCGCGAGGCGTCCGTGGCGCAGGCCGTCGTGGTGGCGACCGACCCGGCCACCGCCCGGCGGGCCCGGGCGATCTGCGCCGACCGCCCGGGCCTGTTCGCCGCGGCCGGGGTCCACCCGAACGACGTCCCCGACGACTGGGAGCGGGCGGTCGACGAGATCGCCTCTCTCCTCGACGAGGGGGGCTTCGTGGCGGTCGGGGAGACCGGGCTCGACGACTACCGCGACCACGTCCCCTCCGAACGGCAACGGCGCTCGTTCGACGCCCACGCCCGGCTCGCCGTCGAGCGGGACCTCCCGCTGATCGTCCACATCCGCGACCGGGCCGACCGGTGGGTCGCGTACGACGACGTGGCGGAGATCCTCGAGCGCCACGCCGGACTGCGCGGCGTGATCCACTGCTACACCGGCGACGTCGCGCACGCCGAGCGGTACCGGGCGGCGGGGTTCCACATCTCGTTCAGCGGCATCCTCACCTTTCCGAACGGCGGGAACGTCCGCGAGGTCGCGGCGGCGACGCCGCTCGATCGGACGCTCGTCGAGACCGACGCGCCGTTCCTCGCCCCGCTGCCGTGGCGCGGGAAGCGGAACGAACCGTCGTACGTCGCCGCGACCGCGCGCCGCCTGGCCGAGCTGAAAGGGGTCGAGGAGGAGGAGGTGCGGCGCGTGACGACGGCGAACGCGCGGCGGCTGTTCGGTCTGCCGGGGTGAGGCCGGGGGCTGGGGTCCGGAGGGTCCGTCGGTCGCCGCGGGTTCGGGAATGGCGGGTGATGCGGTATCGTCGCGCGACTCCCACGACGAACCTCCCGGACGACCGCCACTCCATGCCCCGAGCCCATCGTCGGCACGCTCGCGCCGTGCTCTTCCTGCTGCCGCTGCTGACCGCCTGCTCGAGGCGGGACGGGCCTCCCTCCGACGCCGAGGGGACGCCGGCGTGGAACGTCGTCCTGCTGTCGATCGACACGTTGCGCGCCGACCACCTCGGCGCGTACGGGGCGACGGGCGGGCACTCGCCGCGCCTCGACGCCTTCGCCGCGACCGGAGTCGTGTTCGAGCAGGCGATCGCCCAGGCGCCCTGGACGCTCCCTTCGCACGCGTCGATGCTCGCCTCGGAGTACCCGTCGGCGCTCGACGTCGGGACGTACTCGGCGCCGCGGCCGGTGCACGAGAACGCGCGGCTGCTGGGCGAGGTCCTCCGCGACGAGGGGTACCGCACCTACGCGGTGACCGGCGGGGGGTACGTCTCCTCGACGTTCGGTCTCGACCAGGGGTTCGAGGCGTTCGAGGAGCGGCTCGCCCGGACCGACGCCGATCGGATGTTCGGGATCGGGACCGCGTGGCTCGACGGCCTCGGCGACGCGGGGCCGTTCTTCCTCTTCCTGCACACGTTCGAGGTGCACGCGTACGACCCGCCCGAGGAGATCCTGCGCGAGCTCTGGGCGGACGGCGCGCCGGAGTCCCCGCTCCGGCGGAAGAAGGAGCTCGCGAAGTACCTGCAGACCGCCAGGAACCACGCGGAGATCGAGGCGTTCACGGCGGAGGACTGGCGATGTGCGATCGACCGCTACGACGGAGCGCTCCGCTCGGTCGACCGGGCGTTCGGAGCGTTCCTCGACGGGCTCGAGGAGCGGGGCCTGCTCGAGGAGACCCTGATCGTCGTCACGTCCGACCACGGCGAGGAGCACGGCGAGCACGGCGCGGCGGGGCACGGGTACAACCTCCACGACGAGAACGTCCGGGTGCCGCTCCTCGTCGGGCACCCCGACCTCCCGACGCGCCGGGTCGGGACGCAGGTCCGACTGCTCGACGTCGCCCCGACCGTCGTCGACCTGCTCGGGATCGAGCCGCCCGAGGAGTGGAAGGGGACGACGCTCGTCCCCGCGATCGCCGGCGAGGAGCTCTCGCTGAAGGCGTTCAGCGAGAGCGCGCACGTCGATCTGAAGGCGCTGCGCGACGGGGACCTGAAGTACGTCCTGTCGCTCTGGGAGCGCCGCGAGCACCTGTACGACCTCGAGTACGACCCGGTCGAGAGGATCGACCTCGGCGCCGACCGTCCGGACGACCTCGCCTCGAGGCGCGCGGCGATGGCGCTCTTCGTCCGCGAGACCGCCTCGGTCGAGCGCTACCGAGGCGGGGCGGACGCGGTCCTGAGCGAGGAGAAGCAGCGCGAGC
>JBICIB010000067.1:0-3972 GCA_043101415.1 Planctomycetota bacterium JB042
AGCGCGACGACGCCGATCAGCAGGAAGAGGTAGCCGATGTAGCTCTCGAAGAACGGCGAGCCCGCGAGCGTCCCGCCGAGGAGGGCGAGGCCGCCGGTGAACGCCTCGCCGAGGCCGACGTCCGCGACCTTCTGATACCAGGTGTTCGGGAACGGCCGACCGGAGACCGCGGCGCAGTACGCCCCCCAGACCGCGGCGAGGAGGGCGGCCGGGAGCGCGGCGCGGAGGAGTCGCCCGAGCGGCGCGTCGGTCGCTCCGCGGTCGGGATCCGGCCCCCGGAACGCGGCCGCGACGACGAGGAGCCCGCCGAACAGGAGGCCCTCGGGGCGCGCGAGGATCGAGAGGCCGACGCCGAGGCCGAGGAGGAGGAACCGCCTCCGGACGAGGGCGGCGGTCGCGAGGACGAGCAGGAGCGCGAACAGCAGCGGCTCCATCCCCGAGACGGCCGCGAACGCGAGCGCCGGGTCGAGCGCGACGAGGAGCGCCCCGCAGAGCGCTCCGAACGGCGCGCCGGGGACGGGCAGGGAGAGGACGAGGAGCGCGACGGCGAACGCGAGGGCGATCCAGATCACGATCCCGAAGACGCGCGTCGCGCGCGGGACCGGCACGTCGAAGGCGCTCGCGGCGGCGTGGACCGGGGCGAGCAGGACGCCCCAGAGGAGACTCGACTGTCCGACCTCGGCGTCCCCGGGGTTGTAGTCGAGGCGGCCGTGTTCGGCGAACGAGCGCGCGTAGACCTGGTGGATCCAGGCGTCGTCCAGGGGGAAGCCGGCCTCCGCTCCGCGCGCGCTCGCGCGCCGGGCCTCCGCGTCGAATCGGGACCCGACCGCCACCTGCAGGAGCGAGACGAGGAGGAGGGCGACCCCGAGGACGGTCGTCGGATGGAACAGCTTCACCGTGCGGAACATAGCCGGGGACCCGGAACCGGCGAACCGGATTCCCGCGGGGTCCGTTCCCACGAACGGGCGCGTAGGCTCGCGTCGTTCCCGATCGGAGGTCTCGCATGTCGGTCTCGTCGACGTTCGTCCTGTGGATCGCCTCGATCGTCGTGACCGGCGGGGGAGGCGCCCCGCGCGTGCCGGCCGACGACCCGTCGCTGGCCGCCGCTCGCGAGCGGGCGGTCGACGCCGTCCGGAAGGAGGCGAAGGAGCTCCGCGTCCGTCCGCCCGCGGAGGAGGACGTCCGCCTCGGGGCGGTCGAGGTCGTCTGGCTGGACGGCTCGGGGCACGGCCAGATGCTCGTGATCGGACGCCTCGTCGGGGATCCGGCGACGGGGGGAGCGATCGAGACGGTCCGGGTGCTGCGGGACGGCCGGCAGGTGGAGTCGGACTACCCGCACGACGACGTCTGGGCGCTCCGCGTGCGCCGGCGAACCCTCGAGGCGGACGAGCTGCGCGGGCTCCTGCTCGACCTCGCGGCGATCTCGCGCGTCGAGGTCGAACCGTCCGTGGCGGCCTGGACCGAGCGGAACGAGGACGGGACGATCTCCGGGCGGAGCGGCGGATGGATGTCGAGTCGCGACTTCTGCGTCGCCGTACGGATCGACGGCCTCGCGTCCGGGGGAGGACCCGTCCGCTTCGAACCGTTCGCCGGCTACGCGTCGAGCGGTTCGGTGGCGACGTATGCGCGCCCCGCGGCGGCGGTCTCGCGGCTCCGCGGGCTCTCCCGCGACGAGCGCGCCGTCCGGGGCGAGGTCGGGGAGGGGGTCGTCCACGGATACGCGATCGCGCTCGAGTCGTTCTCCGACCGATTCGAGACGAGCGGCTGGTGGTGGGTCCGCGAGCGGATGCTCGTGGCGGGGGGGCGGCTCGGCGCCGACGCGGTCCTGCCGTACGCGCTCGAGGTGGCGCGACGAGAAGGAGGCGAGGGCGCGTCGGCCGAGCGCTCGCGCCACCACGCGATCACCGCGATGGCGCGCGTCACCGGAGAGGAGCGACGCTTCGACGACGAGGGGACGCCCCGTCCGCTCGACGAACTCGTCGAGGAGTACGCGGCGCTCCTGGGGGGCTGAGGCCGCTTGAAGGCCCGCGCGGGCTGCGGTAGAGTCCCCCGCTTCCCTCGGATCGAGGGAAACGCTGCCCTAGCTCAGTGGTAGAGCACTTCCTTGGTAAGGAAGAGGTCGTGGGTTCAATCCCCACGGGCAGCTCCAGACGACGACGCCGGGACCCCGGGGCGGACGCGCCGGCGGTCCCGGTTCTCGTCGGGGGGAGTCCGTCGGGCCGGAGGAGCGCCCGGCCGCGGGAGCTCGGGTCGCGCCGCCTGGCGGTAACAGCCCTTGTCCCAATGGTTTGGGGTGGGTGTCGGCCGGACCGGTCCGTCCGCACGTCGATTCGTGACCGATTCGTGACGATTCGTCCGTTCCCGAGGCGCTGGAATCACGTATTCGATCCGACGGGAAACGGGGGCGGCGCGGCCCCGATTCCACCGATATCCTCTCTGGAGAGGACCGAGGAGACCCCGCTCGATGCGCTCGCTCTCGCTCTGGCTGACGACGCTCTGCGCCCTGCTCCTGCCGACGGCGGAGCTTCGGGCCCAGGCGCGGATCGACTTCGTCCACCCGGTCGCCGGGGGGGCGATGGAGATCGTCGTCGACCGGGTCCCGCCGGACGCGGAGATCGTCCTCGCGCTCGGCGGTCCCGCGGGAGCGGTCGCCCTCGAGACGAAGCGGGCGGATGCGTCGGGGACGGCGCGGTTCGGATATGCGCTCCCGGCGGCGGTCGCCGGCGAGACGGTCGAGTTCCGCGCCTCGCTCGGAACCGGGGAGGACGCGGTCGCGCGCGTCACGATCGATCGCCCGCAGCTCCTGGTCACTGGCGTGGAGACCGGCGGGGCCTGGCTCTCCCGCGTCGCCGTCGAGGAAGACGGCCGCACCTTCACACTCCTCGACTCGCGCGAACTCGGCCCGGGCCTCCCGGGCGGCGCCGTCCGCGACGGGCAGCGGACCAAGACGTACGTCGTCGCCGACCGGGTCTCCGGTCGGCTCGCGGTCGTCCCGGACGACCCGACCGGCTTCGTCACCGGTCATCCGCTGGCGCCCGACGTGCGGGACATCGCGCTCACGCCCGACGGCCGGTTCGTCCTCGTCACGTCCGCGGGGCGCGACGGGGCGGAGGGGATCCTCGCCGTCTTCGACGCGCGGACCGAGATGCCGGTCGCCAACCTCCTGCTCGACCCGCTCGGCGCGCACGGCGGAAAGCTCGTGGTCACCGAGGACGGCCTCCGGGCGTTCGTCTCGGTGTCGGGGCTCTACCTGCTCGAGGTCGACCTCCTCCGCCGCGAGCGGGGCGACCTGGTCGGCGTCGGCGGTCCCGGACAGGACGAGATCAAGGACCTCCGTCTGGTCGACGGCCACCTGTTCGCGCTCACCGGCCGCTCGGACGAGGTCGGGTACGTCACCGCGCTCGACGTCGGCGACCTCCGGAACGCCCGCCTGGCGGGACCGACCCGGACCGAGTCGCGATTCGGCGTCGCCGCGGTGGACGGCGCGTCCGCGCTGGTGCTGCTCGACGGGGCGCGAGGAGCGGTGACCGTCCTCGTCGCCCGGACGATGGCGCTGGAGAGCGCGTTCGCCGTCCCCGCCGGCGCGGACGCGCTCCTCTTCTCGCCGAACGCCGCCCGGTCGACGGGCGAACTCCTCTATCGGCGGGGCGGCGCGACGACCGGCCTCCAGGTCGACTTCGCGACCGCGACCCTCGGCGTCGAGCGACGGTACGAGGGTCGGCTCGCGTACCTCCCGGTCCACGGCCACGCGACGCAGATCGATCTCTTCTTCGCGCGCGCCGCCGACGGCTCCGTCGTGGCGATCGACCCCGAGACGCTCGCCCCCCTCGACGCCCCCCCGCTCGCCGCCCGCGCCGTCCACGCCCTGTCGGTCACCGACTAGCAGTCCGTTGAAGAAGTGCTGTGGGTGCGAGGCGAGTTCCTCGCGGCCGAGATCAAGGCGCGCATCCGGAGGCGAATCGCCGATTCATC
>JBICIB010000068.1:0-4211 GCA_043101415.1 Planctomycetota bacterium JB042
CGCCGAGGCGCGCATGGCAGGGCTCCCCGCGTGCGCGGAGACCTGCCCGCCGTCCCTCTTCCTCTCGTACGACACCTACGAGGAGCCGGGGTTCGAGGGGGCGAAGTACGTCATGTCGCCGCCGCTCCGCGCGCGGGAGAAGCAGCACCTCCTCTGGCGCGGCCTGAAGTTCGGGAACCTCCAGGCGATCTCGACCGACCACTGCCCGTTCTGCTTCGAGGAGGGGAAACAGCTCGGGAAGGACGACTTCTCGAAGATCCCGAACGGGGCGCCGGGGATCGAGACCCGGATGCTCCTGACGTACGACGGCGGCGTCGCCCAGGGACGGATCGACGTGAACCGCTGGGTCGAGCTGACGTCGACGTCGCCGGCGAAGATCTTCGGCCTCTTCCCGAAGAAGGGGACGATCGCCCCGGGCTCGGACGCGGACGTCGTCGTCTTCGACCCGGACGCGGAGACCGTGATCTCCGCGAAGACGCACCACATGAACGTCGACTACAACCCGTACGAAGGACGGAGGGTGAAGGGGAAGGTCGTCACCGTCCTGTCGCGCGGCGAGGTGATCGTCGAGGACGGGAGCTTCGTCGGCAAGGCGGGGCGCGGCGAGTTCCTGAAGCGGGCGCCGCGGACGTGAGCGCCGGCGAGGACGCGCTCCCGCCGTACCGCCACGCCGGCGCGAGGGCGCTCGTCCTCCTCCACGAGCGCGAGCTCCGGGCGTTCGTCGATCGCTGGCGCGCCGCGCGGGCCGTCGACCTGACGCTCCCGGCGTCCGACGACCCGAACTACGCGTCGCTCGACCACCTCCTCGCGCACGTCCTCCGCTGCGCGCGGAGCTATCTGACCTGGAGCTGCGAGCAGCTCGGCCTCGACGACCCCGGCGTCCGTCCGGAGCCGCCCGCCGCGTCGATCGCCGCCGAGGCCGACGCCTACCTCGAGCACGTCCTGGAGCGGTGGCGGACGCCGCTGAAGGACCTGACCGAGGAGGCGAGCGAGCACCCCGAGTACCCCTCCCTCTGGGGACCGCGTTACTGCATCGACGCCATGCTCGAACACGCGGTGATGCACCCGATCCGGCACCGGTTCCAGCTCGAGTCGCTCCTCGAGGGGCGGTGACCTCCCGCCGCGGCCCTCAGCCGCCGTCGTCCCGCTTCAGGACGACGCGGATCGGCTCCGCGCCGTCCGGTCGAGGGAGATCGATCGTCGCCGTCTCGTGGCCGTCCGCGCCGACGTCGAGGCGGAGTGGAGCGGCCGGCAGCCGGATCGGGACCGCCGTCGCCTCGCCCTCCGCCGAGACGACCGGCCCCCAGCGCGGCTCCTCCCCGGCGGTCGAGACGTCGCGGCGCGCGGTCACGCGGACCGGACCGTCGATCGCCCACGCCGTCCCGGACGCGAGCCGCTCCTCGAGCTCCGCCGCGGAGATCGTCGTCGCGGCCGCGGCGCCGCCGTGGACGACGATCGTCCGCTCGACCCACCGCACGGGATCGACCACCCACTCGACGACGGCGTCGGGCGGGACCGTGAAGTCGAACGCGCGACTCCGCTCCGGCCCGTTCCGGTACGGAGCGACGACGACGGAGCACGGCCCGCCCGGGACGTCGAGCGCGACCACGAGTCCGTCGCCGTCCGGCTCGAGCCACCGGGCCGCCGAGAACGTCGCCGTCCGCTGGGACACCCACTCCCCCTCGCGATCCCGCACGCCGAGCCGGGCGTCGAGCGCCGGCGCGCGGTCCGGTCGGACGAGGCGGAACCGCACCTCGCGACGCGGCACGAGCCGGACGTCGAGGTGATGGTCCCCCGCCGCGTACGCGCGCTCGGAAACGACGTGGCGCGCGTGGTCCGGCGCCTCGACGACGATCCGGATCGGCTCGCCGGCCGGGTAGCCGGCCCGCTCGAACCGCCCGTGGTGGTAGCGGTGTCCGGTCCCGCCCCGAGAGAGGAAGTACGTCACCTCGAACGTCTCCACCGGCTCCCCGCTGAGCGCGTCGCGCACGGTCCCGACGAAGGCGACGCCCCGGAACGAACGCGAGTCGAGGCGCAGCGTGACGTCCGCCCCCGGGCGCACCTCGACGGCGGCCGAGCGGACCCACGGCGTCTCCCAGAAGTGCTGCCGCGCCGCCACGAAGAAGGTCTCCCCCGGCGGCAGGATCGAGAGCACGAACCGCCCCTCCTCGTCCGTGAGCGCGTCGACCAGGGGGACGTCGAACGGGGACGCGTCGTCGTCGAGCGCGACCTGCACCTCGACCGCGGGCATCCCCTCCTCGTCGAGCACGAGGCCGGTGACCGGCACGCACGCCTCGAGGACGACGTCGGCGACGTTCTCGCCCGCGCCGAGCCGCAGCGCGCGCTCGTGAGGGTGGTACCCGGGCGCCCGGACCTCGAGGCTCGCCTCCTCGGTCGGCGCCAGCCCGTCGACGGAGAAGCGCCCGTCCCCGTCGGTCCAGCGGTCCGGGACGTCCGAGGTCCCTTCCGCGACCAGCCGCACGCGAGCCCCCGCCACGGCCGTCCCGTCCCCGCTCCGCACCACGCCCCGCAGCGCCGCGCCGCGGTCGAGCCGCACGACGAGGTCCTCGGCGCCCGGCGCGTGCGTCCCGGACCACGGACGGAACCCGTCCGCCGTCACCTCCACCTCGTATCTCTCGGCGACCACCGACAGGACGACGAGTCCGGACGCGTCCGTCGTCCCGGACGCCGGACGCGGCGCGGGGATCCACCGCCCCCCCTCGCTCCGACCGGTGCCGCGCAGCTCGACGCTCGCCCCCGCCACCGCCCCGCCGGGGCCGAGCACGCGGACGCGGACGTCCTCGGGCGGGACGATCCGGAGCTCGACGAGATCCGGGGGCCCGAGCGTGAAGTCGACTCCCACGGCGTGACGGGAGACGCGCCCCGGCCCCGACGCCGTCAGCCCGACGCGCCCGTCGAACGGGCCGACCCGGAACGCGCCGTCCGTCCCCGCCGTGACCTCGCGCACCTCCGGCTCGAACCAGGTCGGCCACGTCCGCTCGGCGCGCACGATCGCGCCCGGCACCGGCTCGCCGCGCTCGTCGACGACGCACCCCTCGATCCGGTCCCCCGCCGGGACCTCGAGCCGGAGCGGGACGACGGCGCCCGCGGTCAAGGAGACCTCCAGCTCCCGACGCCACTGCGGGATCCCCTCGCCCGGACCGCCCGAGACCCACCAGAGCGTCCCCGCCGGAAGCTCGACGACCGCCCGCCCGTCGGCGTCGGTCGTGCCGCGGTACGCCTCTCCGGTCTCCTTCGGTCGGAGCCACACGTCGCACTCCGGCACCGGCTCGTCCGTCCCCTCCCGCACCAACGCGACCTCGACGCGAGCGAGGGACGGATCGCTCGACCCGGACTGGTTCCCGGCGGCGGCGACATCGGTGTCGACGCCCGCGCCGGACTCGGCCACCTCCCGCTCCGCGGCGTGCTCCGCTCCGTCGAGGCTCGGCGCGCCGACGTCGGACGCGGACGAACGGCGTTCGGCTCCGTCGCGGCGGAGGTCGCCCGGCACCTCGGAGCCGAGGAGCGCCACGGCGATCAGGACGACCGACCCGATCAGGAGCGACGCGACGAGCACGACCCACGGATTCCGCATCGTTCCCTCCTCCCGGAGCGCTCGCTCCTCGGACCCGGGCTACCCGCCGTGCGGCTCCAGCTCCTCCCACCGCGCGTACGCCGTCTCGAGCGTCGCCTCGAGCTCCTTCACCCGCGCCGTCGCCTCGGTGATCGCCGCCGGCGGTCCGGAGTAGAACGCCGGGTCGCCCATCCGTTCGTGCACGGTCGCGAGCTCCGCCTCGAGCGACTCGATCCGCTCGGGCAGGCCGGCCAGCTCCTCGCGCTCGGCGCGGCTCAGCATGCGCGTGCCGCCCTTCTTCGGCGCGGCGGCGGGCGGCGGCGCCGGCTTCCGCGGCTTCGGCGGCGCGGTCTCGGCGGGGGGCGCCGGACGCTGGAGGAGCCAGTCGTCGTAGCCGCCGGCGTACTCGCCGACCTTCCCGCCCCCCTCGAGCACGAGCGTGCTCGTCACGACATGGTTCAGGAACTCGCGGTCGTGGCTGACGAGGAGCACGGTCCCCGGGTACTCGACGAGCCGCTCCTCCAGGACCTCGATCGTCTCCGCGTCGAGGTCGTTCGTCGGCTCGTCGAGGACGAGGACGTTCGACGGACGCGCGAAGAGGCGGGCGAGGAGGACGCGGTTCCGCTCGCCGCCGGAG
>JBICIB010000069.1:0-2944 GCA_043101415.1 Planctomycetota bacterium JB042
GATCTCAGTCGTAGAAGTTCGTCGCCTCGGTCTCCTCGACCGGCCGGTCGAGCTCGTCCGTGTTCATGATGACCTTGAACCGGACGTCACCCGCGCCGACCGCCTTCACGACGACGCGCCACTCGGCGCTCGCCTTGGCGCCGAGGCTCGGCAGCGGAGCGAACGTCACCGTCCCGCCGCTGTGCGTGCCGGTCGTCGCGCCGGACGAGCTGACGTACTCCATCTGGGACTCGAGCTCCGCGACGATGCGGATGTTCGTGTCCTCGACCGAGCCCTGGTTCGTCACCTTGATGACGTACGTCTCGTTCTCACCGACCGGCCGCGGGTCCTCGACGTCGATCACCTCGAGGAGGACCGCCGGGATCCCCTTCACCTCGGTGGTGCACATCGCGTCCGCCGGGTCCGAGCAGGCGCACGTCGCCGTGGCGTTGCTCGTCTTCGTGCCGAGGCTGTTCGGACGGACCGTGAACGACATCGACTTCGAGCCGCCCGCGGCGACCGAGCCGACCATCCACTGGACCTTGTTGCCGGCGCCGGAGCCGCCGTCGCTCGCGCTGACGAACGACGTGCCGGCCGGGATCGTCGCCTCGACCACGGTCCCCTCGCACGAGGCGTTGCCGTTGTTCGAGACCGCGACCTGGAACTCGATGTTCTGGTTGTTGTACCGGAGGCCCGGGCAGCTCATCGTGAGCGAGAGCGCCGGCTTGACGACGTTCGTCGTGGTCGTGTTCGAGCTGGTCATGATGCCCGGCTCGGCCGTCGCGTTCGCCGTGTTGCTGAACGAACCGGTGCGGCTCGCCTTGGCGTTCGCGGTGACCGTCTTCGACTGGCCGCTGGCGAGGTCGCCGACGTCCCAGCTCAGCGACGACTGCCCGTTGGCGGTCAGGCCGTCCGGCAGGCTGTCGGTGATCACGACGTTGCGCGCCGTCCCCTGGCCGTCGTTGGTGACGGTGATGGAGATCGGGATCATGTCGCACGCGAGGACCTGCGCCGGCGCCGACTTCTCGAGCTTCAGGCTCGGGTTGACGACGTTCGTCGGCACGCAGTACTCGTTGTCGATCTCGAGCATCGCGCAGTTCGTGAGCTTGCCGGTGCCTGTGGCGCGGCCGCGGATCACGCTCGACTTGGTCTGACCCGGCGAGATGGTGCCGAGGTCGAAGCGGACCGCGCCGCCGCCGATCGGCGTGCCGGTCGGGGTCGACGCTTCCATGTCGAATCCCGGCGGCATCTTGTCGACGACGTGGACGCCCGCGATCGGGTCGGTGGTGATGTTCTCCACCGAGATCTGATACTCGAACGACTCGCCCGCGACGACCTCGGCCGGCGCGTCCTTGTTCAGGCAGAGAACGGAGGACCGGTGCACGCCCGTCGGATACAGGAGGTCGCACGGATCCTCCATCACCGGCGCCGGCTTCTCCGGCGGCGGCGCCTCGCGGTCTCCGAAGCAGACGCAGGCGCCGAGCGACGCGACCATCGCCAGCGCCCACGAGCGAGCGAACAAGGACGACAACTTCATGACTTCACCTCTCCAGAGGGCTTTCTGGCCGTCGAGTGTGCCGATCGGGTCGGGGTACGGCAATCGCCGCGCCGTTGGGATCGAGCCGCCGAAACGTCCATTCCGAATGTATGCGTCAGACCGGGGCGGACAAGGATTCGAGACATCGAGCCGAGGGCCGGTCGACCGGCCCGAATCCACCCGCTGGTGTCAGGTCAAGCCGGGGATCGTACAGATCGGAGCCGTCAATGCCACGGAAACCGAGTCCTGGAGCACCGCTACGTCGGGTGCGACGAACGAGGTGCGGCTCCGGCCGGGCGGGTCAGCCCCGCCCCGGAGCGGGGGCCGGTCTCGCCGGGCGCCCCGTCAGGAGCCACCGCGCGGCCCGCCGGAGGTCCTCGAACATCAGGTAGAAGGTCGGGAGGATCAGGAGGGTCACCACCGTCGCGAAGAGCAGTCCGAAGACGATCGAAACTGCCATCGGGATAAGGAATTGCGCCTGAAACGACCGTTCCGTGAGGAGCGGGACGAGCCCGGCGGTGGTCGTGATGGTCGTCAGGAGGATCGCCCGCAGCCGGCTGACCGCCCCCTGGACGACCGCCTCGCCGATCTCCGCCCCCTCCCGCCGGAGCCGGTTCACCTTGTCCACGAGGATCAGAGAGTCGTTCACGACGATGCCGGCCAGCGCGACCGCCCCGATCATCGAGAGGAGGGTGAACGGGAACCCCATCAGCAGGTGGCCGGCCACCGCGCCGACCAGCGAGTACGGAATGACGCCCATGACGATCATCGGCTGGGCATAGCTGCGGAACAGGACCGCGATCAGCGCGTAGATCGCGAAGAGCGCCATCGGGAACCCGACGGCGAGCGATCCGAACGAGTCGGCGGTCTCCTTCTGCTTCCCCTCGAACGAGATCGAGGTCCCCGGGAACGCGGCGTCGATGTCCCGCAGGCGCTCGCCGACGTCCGCGGTGATCTCCTTGACGTTCCCGACCGAGTCGTCGACCTCCGCCCGGACGGTGACGGCCCGCTTCCCGTCGACGCGGCGGAGGTTCGCGTACCCGCGCTCCGTCCGGAGGGCGGCGACCTCCTCGAACGGGACCCGCGCCCCGGTCGGCGTCGCGATCCGGAGGCGGCCGAGGTCGGACAGCTCGCGGCGCGCCGCCTCGGGGAGGAGGACGCGGACCTTCAGCTCGTCGTCGTCCTCCTGCAGCTCCTGCGCCTCGTACCCGAAGAGCGCCCCGCGGAGCTGGGACGCGAGCCCTTGGGTCGTGAGGCCGAGCGGGGTCGCCGCGTCGCGCAACGACACCCGCGCCTCGAGCTTTCCGGCCTGCAGGTCCTTCTCGATCTCGCCGACCCCGGCGTAGCCGAGCAGCAGCTCCTTCACGTGGTCCGCCGCGCGCGAGGCGGTGTCGAGGTCCTCGTTCCGGACCCGGACCTCGATGTCGG
>JBICIB010000070.1:0-3017 GCA_043101415.1 Planctomycetota bacterium JB042
CTGGAGGAGTGGATCGACGACGACGAGCCGGTCGACGAGGCGCTCGAGGAGGCGGAGGCCGTCGGCGGGGAGGCCGCGGGCGCGGGCCCGCTCGAGCTGCGGCTCGAGGCGGCGGTGTCGGTAGAAGTCGACCCACCGCTCGCGCCAGCCGTTCGCCTGCGGGGTGGCGCCGCACGTGCCGTCGAGGTCGAAGCCGAAGCCGCGCTCGTCGGTGCACGCGTGGAGGCGGGCGAGGCCGCGGCCGAGGAGCTCGTCGAAGTCGTCGCGGCGCGGGCCGGTCTCGAGGTGCTCCAGGATCAGGAACGACCGCCCCGGTCCCGCGTCCGAGAACGCGACCGCGCGCGGGACGACGAGGCCGGAGTCCGCCGCCCGGAGCGCCTCCAGCCCCGCCGCCTCCGCCTCGAACTGGCGCGGCAGCGCGTGGTCGTTCCATTTCACGAACCAGGTCCGGCCGTGCGCGTCGAACGTCGCGGCGGCGTTGATCGACCCGCCGCCGCGCGCGCGCGGCGCGATCGCGACCGGCCGCTCGCCCAGGGCCTCCGCGAGCGCCGTCGCGATCGCGGCCGCGCGGTCGCTCAACTCGCGCCGCTCCGGAGCGTGCCGAGGAGCGAGCGGCAGCAGCGTTCGATCATCGCGTAGACGTCGTCGAAGCCGCTCCGGCCCCCGTAGTACGGGTCGGGGACGTCGTCGCCCCCCTCGGGATCGTGCGCGCGGAGGAGGCGGACGTCGGCGTCCGCGTCGGGCGGGCGCCGCCGCAGGAGCTCCTCGAGGTTCTGGCGGTCCATCGCGAGGATGTGGTCGAAGCGGCGGAAGTCGTCGGAGGAAACCTGACGGCCGCGGAGCGACGAGACGTCGAGGCCGAATCTCCGCGCCACGTCGCGGGCGCGCGGGTCGGGCGGGGAGCCGACGTGCCAGTGTCCGGTCCCGGCCGAGTCGATCTCGAACTCGGCCTCGAGGCCGGCCTCGTCGACGAGGTGACGGAAGATCCCCTCGCCGAGCGGCGAGCGACAGATGTTCCCGAGACAGACGAACAGGACGCGCGTCGGCATGAACGGTCTCCGGGCGTCGAAGTTCAACGGACGCGGCCCCCGTTTTCAATCGTCGCGCGAGGCTCGCTCGCTCTTGCCGCCCGCGCCCGCGGCGGGCATCATCGCGGACATCGCGCCGCGCGTCCCCCCGACCGTCACCGGGCGTCGGCGTTCCCCCCTGGAGGAGTCATGTCGTTCCACCCCGTCTCGCTCGCCGCCCCGGCGCGCTCGCTCCCGCTCGTCCTCGCCCTGGCGGTCTCCGCCGCCGCCGCTCCCGCGGATTCCGTCGACCCGGCCGCGGTCTCGATCGACGGCGCGCTCACGCCGGAGCGCGTGATGCTCGCGGCGCCCCGTCCGGTCGCCCGTACGGCGTCGGTCGCTCCGGGAGGGGTCCTCCCGGTCGCGGCCGGCGGCGGCTTCGTCTCCGTCGACGACGCCCCGGACGGCGACCTCCCGCGCGACCTGGCGTTCCTCCCCGACGGCTCGGCGGCGGTGATCGCCAACCGCGACACCGACACGCTCTCGTTCTTCGACGTCCCGTCGAAGACGGTCACGGCCGCGGTGGCGGTCGGCGACTTCCCGGTCGACGTCGCGGTGACGCCGAACGGGCAGTACGCCCTCGTCCCGTGCGTCTTCTCCGACGCGGTCTTCGTGGTCGACGTGGCGACGAAGACGGTCGCCGCACAGGTCCCCGTGACGGGGACGCAGCCGTTCCGGGTCGAGGTGACCGCCGACGGCGCGCTCGCGGTCGTCGGCGTCATCAACGACGGCGTCGCCTCGGCGCTGAGCGTCATCGACCTCTCGACGCTGACCGAGGTCCGCTCGATCCCGAGCGCCCCGCAGGGCGTGCTCGGCTTCTTCTTCACGCCGGAGTCCGGGACGTCCGGGAACCTCTTCACGCAGTTCGCGCTCTCGCCGGACTCGCGGACGGTCGTGCTGCCGGACCGGACCTCGGCGACGGTCTTCCTGTACGACGCCGTCGTGGGGGCGCAGACCGCGGCGGTCTCGACCGCCGCCTCCCCGACCTCGGTCGACGTCGCCGCGGACGGGACGATCGCGGTCGTCGGGCACGAGGGGACGGCGCAGACGGTCTCGGTCGTCGACGTGCCGAACCGGGTCCTGCAGAATGCGTTCGTGGTCGGGTCGAACCTCGTGAACCAGGTGATCCGGGTGACGCCGAACAAGAGCCACGCGCTCGCGGCGATCCAGAACGCCCTGATCTTCGTCGACCTCGCGACCGGCGCGGTGGCGACGACGATCTCCACCGGCACGGTCGGGGACATCGAGTTCACGTTCGACGGCGCGTTCGCCTTCGTTTCGAACTTCAACGCCCGGGTGATCGACGTGGCGAGCCGGACGCTCGTGAAGACGATCCCGTTCGCGGCGTGCGTCGAGGCCGCGGCCAGCCCGACCGAGCGGCGCGTCGTGGCGCTGAACAACCGATTCCGGGAGGACGTCCTGCTGTTCGACGTGAACGGCGCCGCGGCGTTCGCCGAGGGGTTCCACTCGAGCGGGCCGGCCGAGGAGGGGGACGCCCCGCGGACGCTCGCGATGGCGCCGGACGGCCGGCGCGTGCTGGCGGCGAACAACGTGTCGCGCAACGGCGCGATCGTCGACCTCGACGGCCGGGACACCGTGGCGTGGCCGGCGGCCGGGGATCGGCCGCTCGGCGTCGCCGTCAGTCCGGACGGGACGACCGGCGTGATCGCGAACGGCGACGAGGACACGGTCACGATCGTCGACATGGCGACCGGGCAGAGCGTCGCGCAGCTCCCGGTGCCGACGCGCCCGGCCGAGGTCCTGATCTCGCCCGACTCGCAGTGGGCGTACGTGACGACGATCGCCGGGCAGGACCGCCTGCACTTCATCCAGCTCGCCGGCGCGGCGAGCCAGGTCGTCTCGTCGCTGGTCACCGGCCAGATGGGTTCGGTGATCTACACGTACAACGTCCTGAGCGGGATGGCGCTCTCCCCGGACGGGTCGGTGCTC
>JBICIB010000071.1:0-4047 GCA_043101415.1 Planctomycetota bacterium JB042
GCCGCGCACTCCGGGCACGCCTCGAGGTGCCCCTTCAATCGGGCGCGGTCGACCCTCGCGTCGACGTCGTCCAGATCGAGCTGCGCCCGGACCTCGTCGCACGTCGTCGGCGTCATCGCGCGTCCTCCTCGGCGAGGCGCCCGCGCAGCCGCGCGCGCGCCCGGAACATCCAGGTCTTCACCGTCCCCACCGGGACCTCGAGCTGCTCCGCGATCTCGCGGACCGAGCACCCCTCCCAGAAGAAGAGGGTGATGCACGCCCGCTCCTCCTCGCGGAGGCCCGAGAGGTCGATCCCCTCGTCCGCCGTCGCGGCGGGCGCCGGCGCCGGCCACGCGTCCCCGTCGAGCCCGTTCCGGACGATCGCGCCGCCGCGCCGCGCCCGGAGCTGATCGATCGCCTTCCGGACCGCCGCCTGCCGGATGAACGGCCACGGGTCCGCCGCCGGCCGCAGCCGCGGCAACGCCCGCCAGACCGCCGTCCAGGTCTCCTGCCACGCGTCCCGCGCGTCCTCGGGATCGCCGAGGATGCGGCGCAGCAGCGCGAGGGTGCGGTCGCCGTGGGTCTGGAGGAGGGTGGGAAGCATGCAGGAGCAAGGAGAGCAACGAGAGCAACGAGAGCAAGGAGAGCGGGTGCCGGTCCCGAGTCGGTCGTGGACCCAGTGGCCGGAATTCGGTTCCAACGCTCCGCTGCTCAATGGTTTGTGTCGGTTCGGGGCCTTGGCGGACGGACGGTTCGCGGAACGTGCCCCTCATACGGGATTCCGGCCCGCCGGGTTTCGAGGATCTCCCGCGGCGTGGGGAACGCGTTCTCCTCGCTCTCTCCTGCTCTCCCTTGCTCTCGTTGCTCTCCTTGCTTTTTCCCCCAACGCTCCTTCGACTACCTCGGTAGTACTATCCCGGTCGTCGTCGAAGGAGAACCGCCCATGCTTTCTCTCGGTGATCTCCAGCTCGCGATCCTGCGGGAGCTCTGGGAACGAGGCGAGGCGACCGTCGCCTCCGTTCACGAGGCGCTGCGACCGGAGCGGGGACTCGCCCCGACGACGATCGCGACGATGCTCTCGAAGATGGAGAAGCGGGGGCTCGTCACGCATCGGGTCGACGGACGGCAGTTCGTCTACCGCGCCGACGTCCGGCAGGACGACGTCGAGCGGTCGATGGTGTCCGACCTGGTCGAGCGCCTGTTCGAGGGGGACTCCGCCGCGCTCGTGAACCACCTCCTCGACGAGGGGCGGATCGAGGCGGACGAGCTGGCGCGCCTCCGCCGCCGCATCGCCGATGCGCAGCGCGGAGAAGGGGGGGAGACGTGAGCGACCTCGCCGCCTGGCTCCTGACGTACCTCGTCCACAGCTCCCTCCTCATCGGAGGGGTCGTCCTCCTCCTCCGCGCCGTCGACGTCCGGTCGAACGCCGCGCGGGAGGCGCTCTGGACCGTCGCGCTGTTCGGCGCGCCGTTCACCGCCACGCTGCAGCAGAACGCGGGCGGCGAGCCGCTCCTCGGGACGTGGGAGCTCGGGCCGCACGAGGCCGGGACCGCGGTCGCGGCCGCCCCGGCGCCCGCGGCGGGCGCCCTCCGCTTCCCGGCCCCGGCGAGGTCGGAAGCGACGTTCGAGCCGGCCGGCGCGCGCGTCCCGACCGAGGGCGGAGGCGTCGGGCCGGCGCCGCGCGAACGCGCCGCCCCGTCCCGGCTGCCGACCGTCCCCGCGGGCGCGGTGCCGGTCGTGCTGGCGGTCTCCGTCGTCCTCGTCCTCCTCCTCCTGCGGTCGTTCCGCGCGCTCTCCCGCCGCCGGCGGCTGACGGACGGCCCGCTGTTCGAGACGCTCCTGCGGCTCCGCGCCGCGCACGGTCCCCGGCGCCGCGTGAGGCTCTCGACCTCCGCCCGGCTCGACTCTCCGGTCGCGTTCGGGGTCGCCGCACCGGAGATCTGCGTCCCCGAGCGGTGCCTCTCCGACCTGACCCCCGCCCAGCAGGAGGCGATGCTGGCGCACGAGCTCGCGCACGTCGTCCGGTGCGACCCGCTGCGCCTCCTCCTCGCGCGCCTGGTCGAGGCGGTCCTCTTCCTCCAGCCGTTGAACCGGCTCGCCCGGCGGCGGCTGTTCGAGACGGTCGAACGCCGCTGCGACGCGTGGGCGCTCGAGCGGACGGGCCGCGGGCTGGCGCTCGCGGAGTGCCTCGCCGAGGTGGCGGGCTGGATCCACGCCCGGCGCGCACCGGCGACCGCGGTCGCGATGGCGGGGTCCGGGTCGCCGCTCTCGCGACGCATCGAGGGGCTGCTCCAGCCGGAGCGGACCCTCGCCGACGAACGCCGGCGGCGCGGCTTCGCGCCGTTGGCGACCCTCCTGCTGCCGGCGCTGGTGCTCGCCGCGCCGACCGTCCGGTCGGCGGCGGCGGTCGTCCCGGACGCGGCGTTCGGCGCGGCGGCGCCGCCGGCCCTCGAGGCGTTCCTCGCGCCGACGTCGCCCGAGCCGTCTCCCGAGCCGCGGGATGAGGCCGCGCCGTCCGCCGCCGCCGCGCTCCGCGTGGCGATCGCCGACGCCGTCGACCTGCTCGAGGAGGAGATCGAGACGTTGGCCGACGAGGTCCGCGCGCTCCGGCGCGCCCTCCCGCCGCGTCACCGCGTCGACCCGCGGCTGATCCGCAAGTTCGAGGAGGTCGAACGCCGGATCGAACGACTCACGACGCGCCGCGACCGACTCGCGGCGTGGAAGGACACGGCGCTGCGCGAGCCCGGGCTCGCTCGACCGCAGCCGCACGCCGAGGCGAGCCCGCGGAGTGAAGCACGATGAAGGAGTTCCTGGGAATCGCGATCGCCGCGTCGGTCGGGCTCGCCTCCACGGCGACGACCGGTGACGGCGTGAAGGTGCTGAAGGTGAAGCCCGGCGAGTCGAAGACGTTCCGCGTGCAGGGGCCGGGAGACGGCGAGACGCACGAGGTGATCATCGAACGCGCGGACGGCGCGGACGGCGAGGGGAAGCGCGTCGTCGTGACCTCCGACGGGAAGACGCGCAAGGTCTGGCGCGTCGAGGGGAAGGACGGGGAGACGAAGGTGTTCGCCTTCGGCGACGACGAGGGCGGGGGCGACGATGCGCCGGCCTTCTTCTCGTTCGGGGACGGCGACGTTCCGTTCGGCTTCACGACGAAGCTGGGCGAGAAGTACGTCTTCGGCGGCGGAGAGGACGGCGACGCGCCGGACTTCTTCTCCTTCGGGGATGGCGACGGGCCGTTCGCCTACTCGGTGAAGTCGAAGGACGGGAAGACGTTCCGGTTCCCGTCGCGGCTCGGACCCGGCGGCGAGGGGAAGGCGAGGTTCTTCCATCTCGGAGAGGGAGACGGGAAGGGGCCGCGCGCGTTCTCCGTCGGCGACGGCCGCGCGCTCGCGTTCGGCGTCGGCAAGGGGAAGCAGGGGAAGGCGCTCCGGTTCTTCGCCCGGGACGACCACGAACACGACCACGAACACGAGGACGAACTCGAGGAACTCCACGAGCACGAGGAGGAGATGCACGAGCTGCACGAGGAACTCGCCGAGCTGCACGAGGAGCTGAGCGAGGAGTTCGCCGAGCTGCACGAGGACGCCGTGGAGGAGATCCACGACCTGATCGAGGAGGCGCTCGAGGAGGAGTGGGAGGAGGTCGAGGAGGTGCTCGACGAGATCGACGTCGAAGAGCTGATCGCGCGCGAGATGGAGGAGATCGACATCGACGAGATCGTCCGCGAGGCGATGGGGGACGTCGACGTCGACACGATCGTGATCGACGCCCTCCACGGGCACGACGTCGACGTCGACTCCGTCGTCCGGCAGGCGCTCGGGAAGGCGCACGCGGCGCTCGGTCAGGTCCACGGAGCGCACGGACGGGCGCACGCCGCTCACGCCCGGGCGAAGGCGTTGGTCGAGAAGCGGTTCGGCGACGGCAAGCGCGGCGTCTACGAGTTCCACTTCGATCACGACGGAGACGTCGACGCGGACGAGGTCCGGCAGCGCGCCCGTCGGGCGATCGAGGCGCACGAAGCGGCGCGCGGCCGTTCGAAGGCGCGCGGGAGCGCTCGGTTCGGGG
>JBICIB010000072.1:0-4985 GCA_043101415.1 Planctomycetota bacterium JB042
GACCTGCCCTGCGGGTCGTCGCGCGGCGGCGGGGAGTCTCCGGCGCCGCGGACGCCCGCCGTCCGCCCTCGACCGATCGGAGACCGTCCATGCGAGTCCGTCCCTCGTCCCTCGTTCGCCTTCCGTCCGCCGCGCTCGCGGGCGCGATCCTCCTCTGCGCCGGCGCCGCCGCGCAGGACGCCTACCTCCACCACCTCCCCGGCCAGGCGTGGATCGGCGCGAAGGCGACGGAGATCCTGCAGCCGAACTCGGGGGAGGAGTTCCTCGTCGCGGCCACCGACAACTTCCGGACGGAGATCTACGTCGCGACGTTCGACGATCGCGGGAAACTCGTGAACGCGATCACCTACACGCCTCCGACGCCGGGCGCGTCCGTGGTCGACCTGCGGACGTTCGAGCACCAGGGGAAGGAGCGGATCGCGCTCCTCCTCGGCGACGGCTCGTCGTCCGTCTCCCTCTGGCTGCTCGACTCGTCCGGAAAGCTGCTGGTCGACTGGACGTATCCCGTGACGCACCCGACCCAGGGGACGATCCCGGTCCAGGCCCAGTCGCTCGCCTGGGATCCCGTGAAGGAGCGGCTGGCGATCGTCCTGAACAAGTCGTGGACCGCGGGGGCGTACGACTTCGGGCTCTTCACGACGAACGGCGTCGGGAAGATCGTCGACGAGATGCGCTGGTACGAGTTCGCGATCGGCGGCTCGTTCAGCGCGCAGCAGGCGTTCGCGATCGAGGCCGACCCGTGGCACGGCGGCTTCCTGATCGGCGTGTACGCGTCGGCGTGGTGGGGGAGCGCCGGCTTCCTCCTCCTGCCGGTCACGCACGCCGGCGATCCGGACCTCGCGAACGTGCCCTGGATCACGGGGGCGTTCCTCGCGAAGGACCTCTCGATCGACGAGGCGCACGGACAGGTGCTGGTGGTCGGCGAGGACTTCGCGTTCGGTCCGGGGGTCTCGTTCTCCGACGTCTGCATGTGGGTGGAGGACGGCGCGAACGTTCGGAGCGGCACGATCGCGACGCCGGGCTTCTCGCGGTTCCGGAGCGTGACCGGCTCGGTCGAGCAGGTGCGGAAGGGGGCGTTCGGCGCCGTCGACCCGACGATCTACTCCGTCCTCGGTTCGAGCCAGGGGACGCCGGCGATCTCCTTCTTCGACGTGTCGCCGGGGCTGGTGAAGCCGCGGAGCCGGGTCGCGACGCACCTCTTCGGCGGGCGCGAACTGCTCCACCTGCCCTCGTACACCGTGAACGGCGCGGGGTACGGCCTCGATCAGGTCGTGGTCGGCGGCGGGAACGGTTCGTTCACGCATCTCGTCCGACGGACGTCGACCGGCGAGCGGGACCCGCATTGCGAGACGGCGCCGCCGAAGCTGACGCTGACGGGCGAGCCGTTCGCCGTCCAGCTCCCGTCCGTCGACGTCGAGATCACGTACCACGTCGGCGCGTCCCTCGGCGTCGCACATCAGCCGAGGACGGTGACGATCGCCGAGCTCTGCGCGTACGACGGCTTCGAGGACGGGACGGCGAACTGACCGGAGGAGCCGTCGATCCTCGCGCCGACGCCGGTCCTCCGCGCCGGCGCCCTCTCCCGTGCCGTCGTGGCTCTCCCCGGCTCCCTCTCACTCCCTCGACCAGGGAGACGGCCAGTCGACGTCGTCCGCGAACCGGTGGACCAGATCGATCCACGGGACGCGGAGGACGTCGGGGCGTCCGGGCGTGGCGCCGGTCCGCGGGTCGCTCGTCTCGCGCAGCATCGCGCGCGGCGGTTCGGTCCGCGCGAGGTGGCGTCCCGCGAGCGCGGGGAGGAACGCGTCGACCTCGTCCGGTTCGAGCGCCGCGAGCGCCTCGGAGAGTCCGAGATCGTCGTCCCGGGGATCGCCCGGCCGGGCCGCCGCCGGGACGGCCTCGACGACGCGCGCGGCGATCGCCGCCGCCGCGTCGGCGAGGTCGTCGCGGCCGATCTCGCGGGCGAGCCGCTCGGTCGCGCGCGCGTTCGCGAGGACGTCGCGGGCCGGCCGCGGGTCGGACCCCGGCCGCGCGCCGGAGACGAGGCGGGCCCCGGTCTCCTCGACGTCCCGGGCGAGCGCCGGCAGCACCTCCCGCAGGAAGGCGCGGTCGGGGCGCACCTCGTGCAGCGCCTCCGCCGCCCACGCGAGGCGGTGGGGGATCGGTTCCTGCCGGGTGTCGACGCGCGCGGCGACGAATCGTCCGTCCGCCGTCGCGGTCGCCACGTGGGCGCGGAGGAGGTCGCGCGCGATCTCCGGGTCGGCGAGCCAGCGCGCCTCGAGGACCGCCGCGGTCGACGCCGCCGGGTCGAGGCGGGCGAGGTCCGCGCCGTGTCGGCCCGCGAACGCGCAGCGGCCGCGCAGGAGACCGGCCGCCGGCGTCGTGAGCGAGCGGCGGAGCAGGAACCAGCGGTACCACCAGACCGCGTCGATCGCGTCCTCTCCCGAGCGGAGCCGGGGCGCGAGGTCGCGGAACCAGGCGTGGTAGCGCCGCCGGTGCTCGCCGAACGGATCGCCGCTCTCCAGCCGCTCCTCGGCCCGCTCCCTCACGTCGTCCCCGGCGAGTCCGAACGCGTGGACGGCGCGGAGCTCGATGCGCCCGCCGGGAGGGACCGCCCGCCGCGCCTCGAGCGGGTGGGGCGCGGCGGCGAAGTCGACGACGCGCGCGTGCTCGACGACGCGCCCGCCCGCGAGCAGGGCGCCGACCAGCGCGTGACGGATCGGGACGTCGAAGAGCGACCGTTCCGCGAGGAGCGCCTGCGAGGCGAGCGGTTCGACGTACGCCTCGAGCGTGAGGGCCGCGAACGCCGGGATCGCCGCGGCCGGCGCGTCGCCCGCCTCGAACCGGACGTACGCGATCGTGCGCCGGGGGTTCGTCTCGACGGTCACCGCGCCGAGGCCGGGGCCGACGTCGACGCCGGCCCGCAGCGGACGGACGACCGGCCGTCCGTCGGGGTAGAAGACCTGCACCGTCGCCACGACCGTTCCGTGCGGGACCGCCTCGAGGGTCGGGCCGGCGACCGTCAGGAGGTGCAGGCGGACCGCCTCGCGCCGGATCGGGATCTCGAGGAACGGCGGGTGGGTGCCGCCGTCCGCGACGAGGGTGCGGCCGGCGTTGGCGGACGGCGGCACGGTCTCGAACGGGACCCCGCCGAGGATCCGCCGCGGCGGGAGGGTCGCGCCCGGACCGGCCGTCCGGTTCGTGGCGAGAGAGACGTCGAACGGGAGGAGCGCGCCGTCGGCGAAGGCGGCGACCGGCGCGGACGAGGACGAGAGGCGGACGGTGAGCGCGTGCTCGACGTCGTCGTCGTTCTCGATCGACACGACGGCGACCGCGAGATCGTCCTGCGTGACGAACTTCCGCTCGCGGCAGGCGAACGGGCCGACGCGGAACCGGGTCTCCTGGTGCGACGGTCGCCACGTCTCCTCGAACCCGGACGGCGCCGCGTCGGCGTCGTCGACCGCGAACGCGATCCGGATCGGGTCGCGGAGCGCGTCGGTGTCGTGGAACATCCCGAACCGCCCGGTCAGCCCGGGCGCCGCGTCGAGGCGGTCCGCGAACAGCCGGTCTCCCGTCGGTCCGAACGTCCCGTCCCGCCCGCCCGGCCAGGCGAGCAGCTCGTCGAGGAAGTTCGGGTCGGCGTCGAACCGGTCGACGCCGGTGAACCTCCCCGACGGGATCGGGCTCGGGAGGTCCGCGCACGCGGGGACGAGCGCGAGCGCGAGGGTCGTCATCAGGATCGTCGGACGCGACATGGGCGGGCTCCGCATCCGGGCATGGTAGGGAGCCGGCCTCGAAGTTCTGAGCCTCCGTCGGGCGACCGCGACCGGTCGAGACGGCGCGCGGGCCGGGCGGGGGGTGACCCGCGCCACGGCCCCGCCCGCTCGTCACTGCGACGTCTTCACGCCCCCCTTCGAACGCGCGCCCCCGGCGGCCGCCCCGGAGCGGGACGAGCCGACCTCCCCGGCGTCGCGCAGGAGCCCGGGCGATCCGGACGACGCGGCCGCGGCCAGGATCGGCGACGGCTTGCTCGCGACCTTCACGAGGAACCCGGCGCCTCCCGACTCCGCGCGGGCGGGGAGGTGGTGGAACGGACCGCTCGGCGCGCGGACGATCCGGATCCGGAGCCGGGTCGCCCGATCGAACCCGATCGTGAACTTCCGCGGCTTGTCGGCGTAGATCAGGCTCTTCCGCTTGTTCCGCCCCTTCAGGTCGGTGATCTCGACGATCATCTCGCGTTCGACGAGGGCGTCGACGCGGACCTCGCCGGCCGCGACCTCGAGCTCCATGATCATCGACTCGCCGGGCCGGAGCAGGCCGGAGCTCCCGGCCGCCGCCGAGGGACCGCCCCCCGGCTTCGCGCCGGTCGCGCCGGTCGCGCCGGCCGCGGGGCCGGCGAGGAGGCTCGAACCGGAGAGGGCGAGCGCGAACGTGAACGTGGTGAGGGTGAGCTTCTCGAGTCGGATCATCGTTTCCTCCGGCCGTCTCCCGGCCCGGCTTCCGTCTTCTCTGCTCCCGGCGCGCGACGCCGCGCGCTCACCCGGAAGAGAGGGACGGCCGGCGGGGCGACCGAAGGGCGATTCCCTCAGAGGAGGGCGAGCCAGCCGACGAGGGTGTCGAGGAAGCCGGGCGCGAACCCGACCGTTCCGTCGCGGTCGCCGGCGGCGAGGAACGCGTGGTCCGCCCCCTCGATCGTCGTCACCACGACGTCGGGACGACCGGCGCGATCGAGCGCTCGCGCGAGCGCGGGCCCGTGGAGGTCGGCCGGGAAGCGCCGGTCCTCCTCCGCGAGGACCACGAGGGTCGGGACCCGGGCGCGGCCGAGCAGCGGCGTCGGGTCGAGGCCGATCCAGACCCGGAACCAGGGGCTCTCCGCGATCGGCGCGAACTCGTCCGCGAACGGCGCCGCGCGCGCCGCGGCGTCGACGCCCTCCCCCTCGCGGACCGCTTCGAACAGGCGATCGAGGCGGGCGTGGTCCTCGGCC
>JBICIB010000073.1:0-2796 GCA_043101415.1 Planctomycetota bacterium JB042
GTGTCTCCGCTGTGAATCGTCAAGATCGGTGCCGCGTGTGAATACGCGAACGGGTTGGTCACGACGTAATCAGGGACTCCGTCGAGATTGACGTCGCCCGCGGACTCGACGACTTCGGAGAAACCGAAGGAATGCGTCGGGCCCCAGACCTCGTGGACCACGCTCTGGGCCAAAGCCGGGGGGGTGGTCGCGAGAAACAGCATCAAGGCCAATCGCATGAGCTCTCCGTCCTCCGACCTGAGCGACAGCGTTTTCGCCTGCGCGCGGTGGTTCTCTCCCGTTCGCGGATCCTAAAGTCTACCTCCGCTGGTCGGGGGGGCGCGATCGGCTTTGAATGCGCGCGCAACGCACGTACTGACAATCATTTGCATCGAGAGGGGCGAACTCCCGCTCGACCGACTCGAGGCGCTCCGCGCCATTCGGAAGGAGCGCGCCGCTCGTGCGCGAGATCGAGGCCGCCTTCGCGAAGCGAGCGAGCGCGTCGGACGAGGACGGCTGAGCCGATCGGCGGGAGGATGGGAGGGGGTCCTCGGAAGGACGGGAAGGACTACTCCTCGCTCCCGACCGTGATCGCGTCCGCGAGGCTCGCGCTCGCCTTCTTCGACTTCACGCCGAGGAGGTTGCCGATCGCCAGGGTCGCGCGGGAGATCGCGGCGTTCGCCTTCTTCCGCGCCTTCTTGGTGCTCCCCTTCCCCTTCGTCACGACCTTGTCGGCCTTCTTCAGCGCCCCCTTCGCCTTCGAGCGGGCCCGCTTCAGGGCCTTCGCGGCGAGCTTCCCCTCGGCCTTCGGGGAGAGGGTCGCCGACGCGAGGGCGTCCGCGGCGTCGGCGAGTTCGACGAGCGCGGTCTCGAGCTCCGCCTCCGCCGCCGCGGCGCCCTCGACCCCCGCCCCGAGCAGGTCGCGCGCGGTCCGCAGGCGGTCGAGCGCGGCCCCGAGCTCGGCGACGACCGGGACCTCCGCCTCGCCCCCGAACTCGACCCCGCCGATCCGGAGCGAGTGGAACAGGAAGCCGCCGTTCTTCGCCATGCCGCGCGCCGAGCCGCCGAAGACGCGGAGCCCCTCCGGCGGGCCGGCCGCGACCTGGTGGACCGGCGTCCACGTCCCCTTCGCGGCGTCGGTCTCGGTCGCCACGTGGAACCGCCGCGCCGACGGCGTCTGCTCGATCCTCAGTACGATCGTCTCGTGGAGGGGGATCGAGACCGCGCCCGAGATCCAGCTCCCCTGGTCGACCGCGCGGACCGACCAGGCCGATTCGACGCCGCCCGACGTCGCCTCGAGCGCGAAGCCGTCGACGCCGCTCGGCGGCGAGTCGATCGGGGCGACGGTCAGGAGCGCGCGGGTCGAGAGCGGGACGTGCGCCGCCGGGTTCTGCACTCCGACGGTGAGGCAGGCGTCGAACGTCCCCTCGTGCGGCACCTTCGAGCGGAAGTCGAACTGCCCGCCCTCCTTCTTGCCGAGCACCTCCAGGACGTCGCCCGCCGCTCCGCCGCCGGTGAGCGAGGAAGATCCGGCGAGGCTCGACACGCTCGCCTGGTACTGGAAGAACTCGAACCACTCGTCGTCGATCTGACCCGCCAGCGCGGCGAGGAGCAGGATCAGGGTGCAGAGGAGGCCGCACCCGGGCACGACGGCGGCCGCCGCTCCCAGGATCGCCAGCCCGCCCCACCGGCGCAGTCTCGGTCGTTCGTTCATCGGTCGCTCCGGGTTCGGTCCGCCCGGAGTTGGCGCGGCGCCGCGGCGCGAAGGGACACGGAATCCGGGACCGATCGGCCACGCCCGGATCCCGTCGGAGACGGCCCGCGCCCCGCGGAGGGCAGGTTCGTCCGGCGAGGACAGCTCGAAACCGGGCGACTTGCAGCAACTCTGCATACAATGTATACATTGTTTCATGCTCGAGGAGATCGCGAAGATCCCGGACGGGGCGGAGCGGACCGCGGCGCTGGTTCGATTCGTGCAGCGCCTCTTCGACCCGCCGGGAGCGGTCCCGGTCCTCGTGGGCGGAGCGGCGGTGGAGCTCTACACGGGTGGGGCGTACACGACGTCCGACCTCGACTTCGTCGGCCATGTGTCCGCCGAGGCCGCCGACCGCTTGAAGACCGAAGGGTTCGAACGACGCGGTCGACATTGGATCCACGAAAGGGCTCAGGTCTTCCTCGAGTTCCCGAGCCTCGACCTCGAGCCGGGAGAAGTTCCAGTCTGGACACGGGTCAGGAAGCAACGGGTGCGCGTCCTCTCCGTGGAGGACCTGATCGTGGATCGCCTCGCGGCATGGCGACACTGGAGGTCTCCCATCGACGGGGTGAACGCGTGGCTGCTTTGGCGTTCCAAACGGTCTCGCCTCGACCGACGTCGGCTCTCGCGTCGGGCCGATTCGGCGGGCGTCGCCGACGCATACCGACGCCTGCTGCGATTCGACCGGAAGTGGCCGACGAGAAGACCCACCGACCAGGAGGTCCGAGAATGGGCGACCGACGGACCGTGAGAGGGGTCGGGGCTCGACCCGATCGAGGAAGACCTCGATCGTTCCTCGAGTGGAGCTCCCTGCGCCGTTGGGGGAAGCTGCCCGAGACGGAGCGGGATCGTCCGGGCTACCTCCTGCGTCTCGCCCGTGTCGACGCCGGACTCACGCAGGCGCAGCTCGCCGAACGCGTGGGGATCACCCAGCAGGCCGTGTCGCGAGCCGAGCGCTGGTCCTCGAACCCCACGGTCGGACTGATGCGGCGGTGGCTCGCGGCGTGCGGTCGCCGGCTTCGCCTGGACGTCGTGCCGAGCGCGGACGGCGCGTAGCGCGACGT
>JBICIB010000074.1:0-6322 GCA_043101415.1 Planctomycetota bacterium JB042
GTCTTCCTGTACTCGATCGTCGCGTACGCCGCCGGGCTCTTCGGGCTCGGCTGGCTGATCCTGACGACCTTCCGTGTCGTCCCGCTCGGCGTCGGCCCGGCCCTCGTCGCGTCGGCGCCGGGCGCGGTCGCCGTCGACCTCGCGCTCGTGGCGCTGTTCGGCGTGCAGCACACGATCATGGCGCGCCCCGCGTTCAAGGCGGCGTGGGCGCGGGTCCTTCCGGCGGCGGCCGCGCGGGCGACGTTCACGGGGTTGGCCGGAGGGCTGATGGCGCTCGCCCTCGGCGCGTGGCAACCGATCGACGGCGTCGTCTGGCACGTGGAGCTCCCCGCGGCCCGCGCGGCCGTCCACGCCGTCACGGCGCTCGGCTGGGCGTACCTCCTCGCCGCCACGTTCGCGATCGACCACTTCGAGCTGTTCGGGCTCCGTCAGGCGGCGCGGCACCTCCTCGGCCGTCCGCCGGCGTCGCCGCCGTTCTCCCGGCGCCTGATGTACCGGTTCGATCGCCACCCGATCATGACCGGCTTCCTCGTCGCGCTCTGGGCGACCCCGACGATGACGGCGAGCCACCTCCTGCTGGCCGCCGGGTTCACGGCGTACGCGGTCCTCGGCGTCGCCGTCGAGGAACGCGACCTGATCGCGGCGCACGGCGAGAGCTATCGGGAGTACAAGCGGGAGGTGGGCGCGCTCGTCCCGACCCGACGGGCGGACGCCCCGAGCGGACGGCGCCGCCCGGACCGACCTCCGACCGCGGCGGCATGATCGTCGGAGGGGAGGCGCGGAGTCGCTACCGGAGCCGCGCCTCGGCGGCGGCGCGGTCGTGCACCCGGCCCACGTCGCGCGCCACGACCTCCCAGCGGATCCCGTCCGTCAGGAGGCGAAGCTCTGCCTCCGTCGGCCGGAACTCGTTCTCCTCGAGCCGCCCCGAACGGACCAGGGCGGCTCCGTCCTCGTCCCGCACCACGACCTCGAACCAGCCCGCCGGCGGGAGGTCCCCGCTCCAGACGAACGCGCCCCACGCGTCGACCTCGCCGACCGGCCGCTCGCAGGCGAGCCCGTCGCCGAGCGGCATCGGGCCGTCCCTCCCCGCGTCGTCCGCCGCCCGGACCACCCACCAGACGAGCGGCGCGAAGAGGAGCGCGGCCGCCGCCGCGAGCCATGTCCGGCGCGCGAGGCGCGGCGCGGTCCCGGTCCCTCCCGGCTCCCCGGCCGCGGCGCGCGCCCGCTCCAGCATGGCGCCGATGCGATGCTCGCCGGGCGCGCCGCGCTCCCGCTCGGCCGCCGCCAGGTCGTCCCGCATCGCCCGCCCGGCGCGGCGGAGTTCGTCGAGGCTCCGCGCCGTCTCGTCGAGCGCGTCCCGGCACGTGGGGCACCCCTCCCGGAGCGCGACCACCTCGGGCGCGTCCTCCGCGAGGTCGCCGCACGCGAGCGCCTCCCGCACCGCCTCGTGAGTCGCGTCGTGTCGGTCGGTCGTCACGCCTCGTCCCTCCCCCCGAGCATCTCCCGGAGCGACTCGAGGCCGCGGTAGAACCAGGTCTTCGCCGTCGCCACCGGCACCTCCATCCGTTCCGCGATCTCCGGGAACGATCTCTCCTCGAACAGCCTCTGCCTCACCACGTCGGCCCCGGGCGGTCCGAGCCGCTCGAGCGCCTCGTGGACGTGCGCGTGGTCGGACGCGGGCGTCGCGGCCTCCTCCGCCGGCTCGGGCACCCGTTCGGCGTCCAGCCGCCCCCGCGCCTGCCGGACCACCTTCCGGCGGGCGTTCCGGAGCACGTTCACGCAGAACGGGTAGATCCACGTCTCCAGCCGCGCCTGGCCCGAGTAGTCTGACAGCTTGGCCCAGACCCGCGTCACCACGTCCTGCGCGACGTCCTCGAGGTCCGGCCCGCCCGCCTCCCCGCCGAGCCGGCGGTTCAGGACCACGAGGACCCGCGGCACGAACCGGAGTCGTCCTTCGAACGCCGCCAGCGACGCCGCGTCCCCCGCGAGCGCCCCGCGCGCCAACGCGAGGTCCCGCGGGTGGGACACGGTCGTTCCGTGTCGCGTGGGTGTCTCCCGAGGGGTCAACGGCTTCGACTCCGGCCCGAGAATCCGAGATTCGTCATCGCCGGGTCCGGCTCGCCTCTTCGAGCGGAGCGGGGCCGCGTCCGGTACGCGCAATCACCGCAGGTGGTCCGAAAGCTCCGCGAGCGCCCGGAACAGCAGGATCCGCACCGCGCCCTCGCTCCGCCCCATCTCCTCCGCGATCTCCTTGTGCGGAAGCCCGACCAGCCGCGCCAGGGTGATCACCTCCCGGTAGTGGTCCGGAAGTCGATCGAACGCCTCCTCGATCCGCTCGACCTCCTCGCGGACGATCGCGTCCCGGCTCGGGGTGTGGATCGAGGCGTACGAGCGCATCAGCTCGTCCCGATCGGTCCCCGGCGCCGGCGAGGCCTCGCGCGCGAGGTCCCGCTTCTCCGCCCGCCAGAACCGCGCCCGATCGACGATCTTCCGTTCCGCGGCCCGGAAGAGCCAGTTCCGGAACGCCTTCTCGCCGCGGTACTCGATCGACGGGAGCTCTTCGAGGACCTCCCGACAGACGGAGTGCACGAGGTCGGAGGCGGACTCCTTCAGTCGGACGACCTCCCCCGCCCGCAGTCGGACGAACGCCCGCAATCCGGGGAGGTGGCTCCGCAGCAGTTCGTCGGCCGCCCCGTCGTCCCCGGCCTGCGCCCGTCGGACGAGGTCGGCGAGCTCCTCCGGCGCCCGATCCGCATCGCGTTCACCCATGAGGAGAGTGTAGCCCGAACGCCTCGCCGTCGAACCGGAAGCGGCGCGCGATCGGATACGCTCCCCGGATGGACGGATCCGCACGCGACGACGAGGCGCGAGAGGCGAAGGAGCGCGTCGCGGAGGCGCTCCGGATCCTCGAGGACGAGGGGCGCGCGGCGTTCGACCGGTTCGTCGACGCCCGCCCCGACCTCGCCGCCGACGTCCGCCGCCGCGTGCGCGAGCTCTCGCGTCTCGGCCTCCTCGTCGGCGGCGCCGCGGGCGAACCGGACGAGATCGGACGCCGCGTCGGACCGTACCGCCTCCTCGAACGGATCGGCACCGGCGGGATGGGCGTGGTCTACCTCGCCGAGCACGTCGAGCTGGGGCGGCGGGTCGCGCTGAAGACCCTCCCGCACCGCGCCGTCGCGAGCGACCGCGCCCGGGAACGGTTCCTGCGCGAGTCCCGCGCCGTCGCCCAGCTCGACCACCCCTGCATCGTGCCGATCTACGAGGTCGGGGAGGAGGACGGCGCGCCGTGGTTCGCGATGCGGTTCGTCCCCGGGCGGACGCTCGCGGACGTGATCGGCGGCCTGACCCGGTCGGGCGTCCCGACGGCCGAGCTCCGATCGCGACACCTCTCGAGACTCCTGCGCGGCGACGCGATCGACGCCCCGGAGGACGACGCCGCGCCGCCTCCCGCCCGGGCGCGCCCCGCGGCCGATCTCCTCCCGCCGGCCCGAGGGAAGACGTACGTCGAGATGGTCTGCCGTCTGGTCCACGACGTCGCGGAGGCGCTGGAGCACGCGCACTCGAACGGCGTGCTCCACCGCGACGTGAAGCCGTCGAACGTCCTGGTCACCGAGGACGGCCGGGCGCGGCTGTTCGACTTCGGGCTCGCCGACGTCGAGAACGAGGCGTCGCTGACGCTCACGAAGGAGTTCGTCGGCACCCCGTACTACGTCTCTCCCGAGCAGATCGCCGGCGAGCCGGGGGAGACCGACGCCCGGGCGGACATCTACTCGCTCGGCGTGACGCTGTTCGAGCTCCTCACGCTCCGCCTCCCGTTCCGCGGCAAGACGACCCAGCAGGTCCTCCGTCAGATCCAGAGTCGCGAGCCGCCGTTCCCGAGACGCCTGAACCCGCTCGTCCCGCGCGACCTCGAGACGATCTGCCTGACCGCGATGGAGAAGGCCCCCGAACGACGGTACCGGCGGGCGGGCGATCTCGCCGCGGACCTCCGTCGGTTCCTCGAGTTCCGCCCGATCGAGGCGCGGCCGGTCGGCGCGATCACCCGGGCGCTCCGCTTCGCTCGCCGCCACCGCGCGGCGTCGATCGCGGCCGCGCTCGGCGTGCTGCTCGTGGTCGGCGTCCCGATCGCTCTCGTCCTCGTGAACCTGCGGATCGAACGGGAGCGCGTCGCGGCGGAGCGGGCGTTCACCTTCCTCGAGCAGGTGGTGTTCGAGTCGGACGCCGAGGAGGCGGGAGGCGACGCGACCCTCGAGACCGTGATCGAGCGGGCGGGCGAGCGCGTGCGGACCGAGCTGACCGACTCCCCTCGGGCGCGGGCGCGCCTCCTGACGCGCATCGGCGCGTTCTTCAACACCGAGACCGACCTCGCGCTCGCCGAGCGGTACCTCGAGGAGGGCGTCGCCGCCTGGCTGGAGCTCCGCGGCGAGGAGGACCCGGAGACGGCCACGGCGCTGAACCACTTCGCGAACACCCGCCACGCCCAGGGCCGCGCCGACGAAGCGGTCCGGCTCTACCGGCGCGCCGCCGCCGCGTTCACCGCCACCCGGGGAGAAGAGCACGACGACACCTTGATGGTCCTCGGGAACCTCGCGGGCTTCCTCACCGAGCACGCGCGGCTCGACGAGGCGTCGGAGCTGCTCGACCGGATCGAACGCGCGCACCGCCGCCGGCCGGAGGTCGACGAGCTTGCGCTCACCCTCACCCTCCTCCGGAAGGCCCGCGTCCTGTACCGGCGCGGGCTCCTCGACGAGTCGGCGGCGGTCTATCGCGACGCGATCGACCGCATGGAGCACCAGCCCGAGACGCCGGGACGTCAGGCCGGCGACGCCTGGGGCGGATGGGCGCGGGTCCGTCTCGCGTCGGGGCACCTCGACGACGCGGAGCGGGGGTACCGGCGCCAGCTCGAGGTCTACCGGGAGGTCTTCGGCGCCGACTCGACCTTCGTCGCGGCGAGCAAGGTCTTCCTCGGCGAGGTCGCGGCCGCGCGCGGGGAGATCGACGAGGCGGTCCGGATGATCGACGAGGGGGCCGCGCGGTACGGCGAGGCGCTCGGCCCCTTGCACCCGTGGACGCTCGAGTTCCGGACGCTCGCCGCGAAGTCCCTCCGACGGGCCGGCCGACTCGACGCCGCGGAGGCGCGGTTCCGCGCGCTGGCGGCGCTGACCGACGACGAGGACGGCGGGCCGCCGAGCCTGCGGCAGTCGTTCCGGCTCGGGCTCGCCATGGTCCACGCCGAGCGGGGAGAGTCCGACGACGCGCTCGCCGCCGTCGACGAGGCGGTCGCGCTCGCGCGCGCGTCGCTCGCCGACGAGCCGGAGGACCTCGTCCGCCAGCTCGATTGGCTGGCGACCACCGTCCTCGAGCAGGGGTTCGAGGCGCTGGCGGCGCGGATCGACGAGGGACGGGACCCCGCGGGCGAGTGAGGACCCGAGGGCGAGCCGCTCAGCCGCCGTCGCGTTCCCGATCGACCCGCGCGAGGAACGCGGCCGCCGCCTTCTCCGGCGTCTCGATCCAGAGCTCGAACGACTGGACCGGCCAGCGCACGCCGTCGCCCGCCCCGCCCTCCTCGGCCGGGCGGAGCGTCAGGCGGAGACGGTCCGCGTCGACCTCGAGCGCTTCGTCCGGATCGATCCCCCGCTCCGCGAGCCCTCGCCGCGCGCACTCGACGAGCGCCGGCCAGCGCGCCGCGCGTTCCCGGTCGAACCACGCCCCCATGTCGGGGCGGCGGCCGTCCGCATCGCGGAGGTCGTACTCCCGGGCGAGCGTCCACGACGCGAGCGATCGCCCGGAGAAGCGGGAGGCCCGCGGGTCGGCGGCGAGCGCCGCGATCGCGCGCCCGACGAAGAGCGGCGACTCCGACTCGGCGAACGCGGGGTCGGCCTCGATCGCGTCGCGCCACGTCTCCTCGGTGACGCCGAAGTGTTCGAGGACCGCCTCCGAACGGAGGAAGCCGGGCGTCACGCAGACCGCGGTCACGTCCGTGTCGCGCAGCTCCTCCGCCATCCCGCGCGCGGCGCGCATCGGCGCCGTCTTCGCGAGGTCGTAGAAGAGCTGCCCGCGGTAGTGGCGGTTCGTCGCCTCGTCGCCGTCGGTCACCTCGACGACCAGCCCTCCCTCCCCTTCGAGGAGGAGCGGGACCCCGTGCCGAGCGGTGATCAGGTGCGCGAGGACCGCCCGTTCGAGCATCGCCCGCCCCTTCGCGAGATCGAGCTCCCAGAACGGTCGCCCCCACTCGGTCAAGGCGTCGCCGCCCCAGACGTCGAGCACGAGCACGTCGAGTCGGCCGCTCTCCGATCGGACCCGCTCGAACCGCCCGCGGACC
>JBICIB010000075.1:0-5634 GCA_043101415.1 Planctomycetota bacterium JB042
GGCCGCTCGACGTCCGCGCCGTCCCGCGGAGGCGGCGGCTAGACTCCGCCGACCATGCGCGCCCGCCTCCCGCCCCGCCCGGTCGTCTCGTGGGCGCTCTACGACTGGGCGAACTCCGCGTTCGCCACCACGGTGATGGCCGGGTTCTTCCCGATCTTCTTCACCCGCTACTGGAGCGCGGGGGAGGAGGTCACGGAGACCGGGTGGCGGCTCAGCCTCGCGAACTCGATCGCCGGCGCGGTGGTGGCGCTCTCGTCGCCGCTCCTCGGGGCGATCGCCGACGCGATGGGCCGCCGCAAGGGGATGCTGTTCGTCTTCACCTCGCTCGGCGTGGTGATGACGGCGTCGCTCTCGCTGATCGAGAGAGGGGAGTGGCCGGCCGCGGCGTGGATGTACGCGCTGGCGGTGATCGGGTTCTCGGGCGGGATGACCTTCTACGACGCGCTCCTCTCCGGGGTGACGACGACGGAGCGGAGCGACCGGACCTCCGCGTTCGGCTACGCGGCGGGGTACCTCGGCGGAGGGATCCTGTTCCTCGTGAACGTCCTGATGTACCTGCACCCGTCGTGGTTCCTCCTGCCGGACCCGGAGACGGCGGTGCGCGTCGCGTTCGCGTCGGTGGCGGTCTGGTGGGCGGTGTTCGCGCTGCCGCTGTTCCTCTTCGTGCCGGAGCCCGCGCGCGACGCGGCGGCGCCCCCCGCGGCCGGCCGGGCGGTCGCCGAGGGGGTCCGGCGACTCGTGCGGACGTTCCGGGAGGTGCGGCGGCGGCGGACGCTCTTCGTGTTCCTGATCGCGTACTGGCTCTACATCGACGGGCTCGACACGATCGTCCGGATGGCCGTGTACTACGGCGAGTCGCTGTCGCTCCCGTCGTCGAGCCTGATCACGGCGCTCCTGGTCACGCAGTTCGTGGGGTTCCCGGCGACGCTCGTCTTCGGCCGGCTCGGGGAGCGGATCGGCGCGAAGAACGGCATCCTGATCGGCCTGGCGGTCTACGGCTCGGTCACCGTGTTCGGCGCGTTCATCACGACGGCGGCGGAGTTCTACGCGCTGGCGGTGGTGATCGGTCTGGTGCAGGGGGCGGTGCAGGCGCTCTCGCGCTCGCTCTTCCTCCGGCTCGTGCCGGCGGGGCGGGAGGCGCAGTTCTACGGCTTCTACAACATGCTCGGGAAGTTCGCGGTCGTCCTCGGACCGGTGCTGATGGGGGCGGTCGGGAAGCTCTCGGGGAGCCCGCGGGCGGGGATCCTCGCGGTGCTCGCGCTGTTCGTCTCCGGCGCGATCCTCCTGGCGCGCGTCGACGTCGAGCGCGGGCGTCGCGAGGCGGTCGAGCACCCGTAGACGAACGGGTCGGGTCGGGCGGCGGCGTCCGGTCGGGCCGCGCGTCCGGTTCAACCGATCCAGAACGTCGCGTTCGCCCCCTGCTCGGAGATCCGGTACGTCTTCGCGCCGGCGCACGCGCCGCGCTTCACGGCCCCGTTCTTCGGGTCGAACATGTAGCCGTGGAGGGGGCAGCGCGCGAGCCGGCCGTCGACGAGGTCGCCGGTCTCGAGGCGTCCGCCCTCGTGGGGGCAGAGGGAATCGATGGCATGCAGCGCGCCGTCGACGCGGCAGAGGAGGACGCGCGTTCCGCCCGCGGCGAGATCGCCGACGGTCACGCCGCGCGCCGACCCTTCCCGGATCTGATCGGTGTTCGGCACGTCGATCGGGCGACCCTTGAACAGCGTGGAGAGGATCCGCTTGAGCATGGGGATGTTCTACCCGGTCGCCGGGACGATCGGTAGGCTCGCGCGCTCGCTCTGGCGCCCCTTGCAGGAGTACGCGATGAGAGTCGGTGTGCCGCGGGAGACGGCCGACGGTGAGAGCCGGGTGGCGATCGTCCCCGAGTCGGTGTCGAAGCTCGCCAAGGCCGGGCTGACGATCGCGGTCGAGCGCGGCGCCGGGGTGTCCGCCCACTTCGCGGACGAGGCGTACGCCGAAGCGGGGGCCGAGCTCGTGGCGGACGCGCGCGGCGACGCCGACATCGTCTGCCAGGTCGACCCGCCGACGGACGCGGACGTGGCGGCGATGAAGGAGGGGGCCGCGGTCTTCTCCTACCTCCCGCACTGGGACCGCCCCGAGCTGCTCACGGCGCTCAACGCGAGGAAGCTCACGGCGTTCGGGCTGGAGCAGATCCCGCGGATCACGCGCGCCCAGTCGATGGACATCCTGTCGTCGCAGGCGACCATCGCCGGCTACAAGGCGGTCCTGCTCGCGGCGGACCGGCTGCCGAGGATCCTGCCGATGCTCGTGACCGCGGCCGGGACGCTGGCGCCGGCGAAGGCGCTCGTGCTCGGCGCGGGGGTCGCGGGACTGCAGGCGATCGGCACGGCGAAGCGGCTCGGCGCCGTGGTCGAGGGGTTCGACGTGCGGCTGGCGGCGGCCGAGCAGATCGAGTCGCTCGGCGCCACGTTCATCGGGCGCGAGCTGCTGGACGAGGCGTCGGAGGACAAGGGCGGCTACGCGAAGGAGCAGGCCGCGGACAAGGAGCGGAAGATCCAGGAGCTCGTGGCGGCGCACGCGAAGGAGTCGCACTTCGTCGTCACGACCGCCGCGATCCCGCGGCGGAAGGCGCCGATCCTGATCACCGAGGAGGCGGTGAAGGGGATGCGGCCGGGGTCGGTGATCGTCGACCTCGCGGCGGAGACCGGCGGCAACTGCGCGCTGACCCGCGCCGGCGAGGACGTCGTCGTGGACGGCGTGACGATCCTCGGGCCGCGCAAGCTGCCCGCGACGATCCCGACGCACGCGAGCCAGATGTTCTCGCGCAACGTGGCGACCCTCCTCCTCTCCATGGTGGAGGAGGGGGACCTGAAGCTCGACTTCGAAGACGAGGTCGTCGCCGGCTGCTGCGTGACGCACGGCGGCGAGACGAGGAGCTCCTCATGATGACCACACTCATCGTCATCTTCGTGCTGGCGTCGTTCGTCGGCTTCGAGGTGATCACCAAGGTGCCGCCGCAGCTGCACACCCCGCTGATGTCCGGGTCGAACGCGATCTCGGGGATCGCGATCGTCGGGGCGATGCTGACCGCGGGGGCGGGGCAGGATCAGGTCTCGTCGATCCTCGGGCTGGTCGCGGTGGTGCTCGCGAGCACGAACGTGGTCGGCGGCTTCCTGGTGACCGACCGGATGCTCCAGATGTTCGCCGGCAAGAAGAAGGGGAGCTGAGGACGATGGAGTGGATCACCCTCGTCTACCTCCTCTCGGGCGTCGCGTTCATCTTCGGGCTGAAGCGGCTGTCGTCGCCGCGGACCGCCCGGAGCGGCAACGCGATCGCTTCGCTCGGCATGCTGGTCGCGATCGCCGCGACGCTCCTGAACCAGCAGATCGTCGAGTTCTGGCAGATCGGTGTCGGCGTCCTGGTCGGCGGCGGGCTCGGCGCGTTCTTCGCGCGGACGGTGCAGATGACGTCGATGCCGCAGCTCGTGGCCGTCCTGAACGGCTTCGGCGGCGGCGCGTCCCAGCTCGTGGCGGCGGCCGAGTTCCTGCGGCTGACCCACCGCGGCGACGAGATCGACCTGATGACCGGCAGCTCGATCATGCTCGCGTCGATCATCGGCGCGGTGACGCTGTCGGGCTCGTTCATCGCGTACGCGAAGCTCCAGGGGCTGAAGTTCATCGCGGACCGCGCGGTCGTCTTCCCCGGGCGGCACCTCGTCAGCGGGCTGCTGCTGCTCGGCACGCTCGGCCTCGGCGCGATGCTGGTGAACGACCCGTCGCTCGGGTCGCTCTTCCTCGTGATGCACGTCGTGGCGATGCTCCTCGGCGTGCTGCTGGTCATCGCCATCGGCGGCGCGGACATGCCGGTCGTCGTGGCGCTGCTGAACTCGTACTCCGGGCTCGCCGGCGCGATGGCCGGGTTCATCATCGACAACAACGCGCTGATCATCACCGGCGCCCTGGTCGGAGCGTCCGGGCTGATCCTGACCAAGATCATGTGCAAGGCGATGAACCGCTCGATCGGCAACGTCATCTTCGGCGGCTTCGGCGCCGAGGGGGGCGGCGGGGGCGGCGGCGGGCCGGAGGGGACGATCCGCGAGGTCGACGCCGAGGGGGGCGCGATGCTGATGGCGTACGCCAACCAGGTCGTGATCGTGCCGGGATACGGGCTCGCGGTGGCGCAGGCGCAGCACGTCGTGCGCGAGCTCGCCGACCTGCTCGAGAAGCGCGGCGTCGAGGTGAAGTACGCGATCCACCCGGTCGCGGGGCGCATGCCGGGGCACATGAACGTCCTGCTCGCCGAGGCGAACGTCCCGTACGAGAAGCTCTGGGAGATGGAGCGGATCAACTCGGAGTTCGACCGGACCGACGTGGCGCTGGTGATCGGCGCGAACGACGTCGTGAACCCGGCGGCGCGGCACGACACCAGCAGCCCGATCTACGGGATGCCGATCCTCGACGTCGACAACGCGGCGAACATCGTCGTCATGAAGCGGTCGATGAACCCGGGGTTCGCGGGCATCCAGAACGAGCTCTTCTTCCACGAGAAGACCCGGATGCTGTTCGGCGACGCGAAGGCGCGCCTGAACGACCTCGTCGAGGAGTTGAAGCAGATCGAGTAGCGACCGAGCGACCCGACGGCTCGCGTCCGTCCGAGACGAGGGAGGCCCGGCGCGCTCGCGGAGCGCGCCGGGCCTCTCGCGTTCGATGGGCGTGCGGAAGGCGTGCGAGGACGCCCGGCGACGTCGGGCGACGCCGGATCAGCCCTCGGACGGCGCGGCCTTGATGGCGATGTCGCCGGTCTGCTTGCCGAACGCGACGTAGATGCCGCCGGTGAAGTCCTCGTCGCCGGCGTAGAAGCTGACGATCAGCCGCTTCGAGTCCATCGGGGATTCGCGCAGGCCGAGCGGGACGTGGATCTCGCTGTCCGCGCCGAACAGCGTGATGCGCCACGCGTAGTCGTCGTCGAGCGTGAACCCGAGCTTGTAGTCCCCCTCCGGCACGCGGACGTCGCCGAGGAGGATGTCGCGGCCGGCCGAGAAATAGCCGAGCGGACTCTGCTTCGCCGAGCCGTTGATCCGGCTCTTCATCCGTTCGCGGCGCTCCTCGTCCTCGAGCGTCTTCGCCCAGCGACCGGCCGCCCAGGTGATGGCGGTGTAGCTCAGCTCGACGCGGCCGGTCGGGCCGAGGTCGATCGCCTGCTCGATCTCGGGGGCGTTCGTGTTGGTGGCGCCCATCTTCTGCGCGGCGGCGTCCGAGGCGGTGAACAGGGCGGCGGAGAGGGCGAGGATCGCGATACGGTTCATGAGGTCCTTCCTTCGGGGATCGACCCGTTGCGGGCGGCCGAGAGAGTCGGAGGACAGCGTACTCGGTCAGCGGGTCGCGGGGGTCGCCAGGTCCTCGACGAGTCGGCGCCCCGGCCGGGTGTTCCAGGTCTCGCGGTACTTCCGGTGCTCCGGCCCGTCGGGGTACGCCTCGTCCGGCCCGTACGGGTAGCCGCTCATGCCGTGGAACGGGAGCGGCTCGACCAAGCCGCCGTACGCCGAGTTCGGGTCGTCGTCCTTCGCCCATCCGTCCAGGAAGAGGAGGTACGTCCGCCCGGCGCCGTCCGCGGGCGCGGTCCCGCCGGCGGGGAACCGGAGCCTCACCTCGTCGC
>JBICIB010000076.1:0-4272 GCA_043101415.1 Planctomycetota bacterium JB042
GGCCGAGCGAGGCCGGCGCGACGGTGGCGGCGAGGGCCGCGGCGAGGACGAAACGGGTTCCCAGGTGCATGGACGTGCGCCTTTCCAAGGGTTCGTGGATCGTGGGTACCGGACGGGGAGAGCGCCCCGGGCAGCGAAGAGGGGCGGTGGTTCCTGGTTCGGGCTGGATGGACTTCTCGATCCGGACGCGGTGGTCCCGCTCCGAAGCGGGGACCGGACCGGCAGGCTTGTCCAGGGATCATACCACCGCCGCCGGCTCGAAGGGCCCGGTCATTCTCCCCGCCGGCCCGGCGGGGGGAGGATCGGCGCAAGCCGGGGTCAGGACCCCTCTTCGATGCGTGCCTTCAGGAGGGCGTACTGCTCCTGGCTGCGGGCCTGGAACATCGTCCGGGAGAGGCGGAAGACGGCCCGCCAGATCAGCCCCTTCGCCCGCATCTCGTTCGTCGCGACGAGGCGCGTCCCCTCCCCCTCCGGCTCGAACCGGACCTCGGTGTGGCCGAGCATCGGCTCGGCGTCGAGGTCGAACGCGAACCGTCGGTTCGGCTCGACGGCGGTGACCGTCTCGAGGACCTCGATCTCCTCGCCCCCCTCCAGGAAGACGAGCTTCCACCGGCTGCCGACCTGGAGATGCTCGCCGGAGAGGTTCTCGATCCGCTCGAGGCCGGTCATCCAGCTCTTCGCCCGATCCGGGTCGGAGAAGACCGCCCAGACCTCCTCGGGAGGCCGGTCGATCACGATCTCGTTCCGGTACTCGATCGACTCGCTGGCGAGGCCGAGGCCGAGGAAGCCGACCAGGAACACCGCGATCAGGCCGAGCAGGACGAGCGAGAACTTCTTCACGACGACTCCGGGGGGCGGCGGCGGCCGACTTCGGGCCGACCTTTGTCGAGCTGGGTCCCGCAGTCTAGAACCAGGGGCTCCGTCCGTCCTCCCCCCCTCTTCCTCCCGTCCCGGAGCATCCGAACATGACCACGAGAGCCTGGGCCGCCCGGTCGGCCGATCGTCCGCTGGCGCCGTTCTCGCTGACCCGCCGCGACCTCGGCCCGACCGACGTCGCGCTCGACATCCTCTATTGCGGCGTCTGCCACAGCGACCTGCACCAGGTCCGCGACGAGTGGAAGAACACCGTCTACCCGTGCGTCCCGGGACACGAGATCGTGGGGCGCGTGACCGCGGTCGGCGCGGAGGTGACCCGGTTCGCGGCCGGCGACCACGCGGCGGTCGGGTGCATGGTCGACTCCTGCCGCGACTGCGCGTCGTGCGAGCGCGGCGAGGAGCAGTACTGCGAGAAGACGCCGGTCCTGACGTACAACGGCGAGGACCGGCACCTCGGAGGGACGACGTTCGGCGGCTACTCCGAGCGCGTCGTGGTCGACGAGGCGTTCGCGCTCCGGCTCGCCGCGCCGTCCGACCCGAAGGAGCTCGCCGCGGTGGCGCCGCTCGTCTGCGCGGGGATCACGACCTGGGCGCCCCTGAAGCGCCACGGCGTCGGCCCGGGCACGAAGGTCGGCGTGGTCGGGCTCGGAGGGCTCGGCCACATGGCGGTGAAGTTCGCCTCGGCGCTCGGGGCCCACGTCGTCGTCCTGACGACCTCGCCGGGAAAGGCGGACGCGGCGCGCGCGCTCGGCGCCCACGAGGTGGTGGTGTCGACCGACCCGGCGGCGATGGAGGAGCGGGCGGGGACCCTCGACTTCGTCCTCGACACCGTCTCGGCGCGGCACGACGTGAACGCGGGGCTGAACCTCCTGCGGCTCGACGGCACGTACTGCCTGGTCGGCGCGCCGGAGGACCCCCTGCCGGTCGAGGCGTTCCAGCTCATCAACCCCCGGCGCCGGTTCGTCGGGTCGCTGATCGGCGGCGTCGCCGAGACCCAGGAGATGCTCGACTTCTGCGCCGAGCGCGGCATCACCGCCGACGTCGAGGTGATCCCGATCCAGGAGATCGAGGCGGCGTACGCGCGGATGCTGACGGGGGACGTGCGGTACCGGTTCGTGATCGACCTGGCGTCCCTGAAGGAGGACGCGCCGGCGTGACGCCGCCGGCGCGCCGCCGAGGACTCGCGACCTCGGCGGCGCGCCGCGCGCGGGTCACTCGCCGATCCGGACCTCGATCCCGTTCGTCATCGTCGCGCCCTGCGGCCCGCCCGGGTCGGCGAACGTCGCCTGCAGGTGGAGGACCGCGCCGGGGAACGCGTGGACGTCCTTCCCGACCAGGGTCAGCGAGCCGGACGCCGGCATGTGGAACGGGACGAGGACGAACGGCTTCGCGAGGTCGATCAGGAACGTCCCGCCGAGGAACGGCGTCTCGCCCGCGCCGGCCCCGATCCAGAGGTTCGAGAAGACGCCCGGGAGCGCGTCGTCGACGTGGACGAGGTGTCCGCCGGCGTCGCACGACCGGTTCGACGTCGAGAGCTTCGGGACGAGGCCGCCGGTGCCGGCCAGCCCGGCGCCGAACGGGATCGAGCGGAAGACGCAGCCCGCGATCTCGTCCGCGCCGAGGTCGACCGCGTCGTAGTGGACGCGCGCGTCCCCCTCGAAGTCGATCGCCGCGAGCGGCACGGCGTCGGTCCCGGCGTCGAAGCACGGCGAGTCGGGGAGGAGGTGATAGTCGCCGTTCGGGGCGTCGGCGAAGAGCGGGTCGGCGGCGAGGTTCCCCGCGCCGGCGAAGCCGCCCTGGACGTCGCAGAACGTCACCGCCGCCGTCCCGGCGAACGTGCCGATCTGGGGCGAGGAGGGGGCGGCGTTCCCCCAGACGATCGAGTTCGTCATCGCGACCGAGGACGTCCCGAACAGCGCGAGGCCGCCGGCGAGGTCCTGGGCGGTGTTGTTCGCGAGGGTGCAGTTCACGACGGTCGCGGCCGAGTTCGTGAGGAGGAGGCCGCCGGCGGAGGCGAACGCGCCGGCGAACTCGGCGCGGTTGTCGACGATCAGGTTGTTCGAGAGGGTCGGCGTCGCGTTCTGGAACGCCGCGCCGCCGCCGTCGCCGATGACGCGGTTGTCCGAGATGACGTTCCGCTCGATCAGCGGCGCGTTGTTCCGGCTGGCGAGCCCGCCGCCGATCGCGCCGAGGATGCCGGCGACGTTCCCGGCGATCCGGTTGTCGCGCACGATCGGCGCGCCCCCCTCGAGGAGGAGCCCGCCGCCGTCGACGTTCGCGCCGTTGTCGAGGATCTCGTTCCCCTCGATCAGCGGAGACGAGGCCGCCTCGGCGTGGAGGCCGCCGCCGCCCGACGCCAGCGCGTTCGTCCGGATCAGGTTGTCGCGGACGACCGGCGAGCTCTGGTGGCAGTGGATGCCGGCGCCGGTCCCCGCGAGACAGAAGTTCGTCTCGATGGTGTTCCCCTCGAGCGTCGCGTGGGATCCCGCCTCGAGGTGGACGCCGCCGCCGTCGTTCTGGGCGACGTTGTTCCGGATCACGTTGTCGCGCAGCAGGGGCGTCCCGCCGTGGACGAAGATCCCGCCGCCGGCGCCGCCCGGCGTGAAGAGGTTCCCCTTGGCGTCGTTGTCCTCGACGACGCACTCCTCGATCGTCGGCGCGGCGTCCTTCACGTAGATCCCGCCGCCGAACGAGTCGGTCCCGACGGGGGTGCCGGCGCCGCCGGTCAGCGTGAAGCCGCGGAGGATCGAGCTCGGGCCCTCGAACGAGTCGAAGGTGCAGACGCTCCCGGCCCCCTGCGCGTCGATGATCGTCTGCGCCGCGCCGAGCGCGCCGACGACGGCGATCGCCTTCCCCGCGAAGTCGATCGTCTCGGGATAGGTCCCCGGCGAGACCGACACGAGGTCTCCCGGCGACGCGGCGTCGATCGCCGATTGGATCGTCGGGAACGGGAACGGGACGGTCAGCGTCGCCGCGACGGCGCCGGCGGCGAGCGGGGAGACGGCGAGCAGGGGGGCGAGGAACGCCTTCGCGAGGGCACGGGTCATGGGGACTCCTTCTCTCTGCTTCGGTCCTCCCCGAATCCGGGAAGGAGGGCGGTCGTCTCCCGAGGAAACGACGCGATCCGGCGGACCGAACGGGGCTCCCGAGCCCTCCCGGGATCACCGGACGCCCATCGGGTCGGCGCGTCCGTTACACTCCCCGGGGTCGGGGGCCGCCGCGCCCAGCCCATGGACCCCCGACTCCGCCACCCCGAGCCCTGCATTCACGGGAGACACCTCATGCATCGATCGACCGTCCGCTCCGTCCCGGCCGCGTGCGCCGGGGTCCTGTTCCTCGCCGGCGCCGCGCTCGGCCAGATCCGCCACCCCGAGCCCTGCATTCACGGGAGACACC
>JBICIB010000077.1:0-3383 GCA_043101415.1 Planctomycetota bacterium JB042
GAGAAATCGACCCCGACCGATAACCTGAGGGTGATGTGGGGTGAACAACCCGGCACTTTGGCGGCAGATCTCGATGGGCCGGTTCCCGCGGCGCGTCCGGTCCCCGTCGGCCCGGCGCGCCCTCCCCGGGCTCAGCCGTCGCTTCGGTCGGCGAGGTCGCCCGCCAGCTTCGACAGCGCGCGATGGAGGAGGTTCCGGACCGAGTCCTCGGTCCGCCCCATCCGCTCGGCCACCTCCGCGCGGGAGAGACCGACGATCCGCGACAGGACGACGACCTCCCGATGGTCGTCGGTCAGCCGGTCGAACGCCTCCTCGAGCCGCTCGACCTGCTCCTTGGCGAGCAGGCGCCGGCTCGGCGTGAGCGTGCCCCGGTAGAGCGCGCCGAGGCGCCGGTCGTCCGCCTCGGTCGGCGCGCGCACCTCGCGCTGCACGTCGCGGCGTTCGGCGCGGTGGAACTGGACTCGATTCGCGATCTTCCGCTGCGCCTCGACGTACAGCCAGCGCCGGAACTCCGCCTCGCCCCGGTACCGGAACCGGCCGATGTGCTCCAGCACCTCGCGGCAGACCGACTGCGCCAGGTCGGAGCACGACTCGCGCGCGCGCAGGTCCCGGCCCATCCGGAGACGGATGAACGCCCGCAGACCGGGGAGGTGGTTCTCGAGCAGCGCGTCGACCGCGACCGGGTCGCCCCGGGAGGCGCGGGAGACGAGGGACGGTTCGTCGACCATGAGCGGCATGATAAGGGGCTCCGAGGCACGGGGGACGCGCGGACGACGGCGCCGCGTCCTCCCCCGCCCGATCCGCGCCGCGCGGCCGGCGTCTCGCGCCGACGGCCGAGTCCCGGTCCTCCTGAACCTCGACCGCCGGACCTCGCGGCCGTCCACGGGAGGGGGCGAGGCCCGATCTCCGTGGACCGACTCGACTTCGGAACCGCCTCCGGCCGGCTGTTAGACTCGCGCCGTCGGCGCGCCGCGAGGGATCGCCGCCGGCCGCGAGGAGAAGCCGTTGGATCCGGACCGCTGGGCGAGGCTGCGAGGCCTGATCGAGGAGGCGCTCGACGTCCCGGACGGCGAGCGGGACGAGTACCTGCGGTCGGCGTGCGGGGACGACGCCGACCTCCTGAAGGAGGCGGCGGAGTTCCTCCGCTTCGACGCGGGGGACGCCGGACCTTCGTCGGTCTCGCGCGGGGAGCGCCGCCCCGAGGCGTGGGACGCGTTCCTGAGCCGGATCGGCGAGCGCGGGAGCGTCGGCGACCGGTACGAGCCGCTCGGGGAGATCGGGCGCGGGGGGATGGGCGTGGTGCGCAAGGTCCTCGACAAGGACCTCCGCCGGACGCTCGCCATGAAGGTCGTCCGCTCCGACGCCGCGTCCGGGTCGCGCGGCTCGCTCGATTCCGTCTCGCTCGGCCGGTTCCTGGAGGAGGCGCAGGTCACGTCGCAGCTCGACCACCCGGGGATCGTGCCGGTCCACGAACTCGGCGTCGACGGGGACGGAAACGTCTACTTCACGATGAAGCTCGTGAAGGGGATCGAGCTGAAGCGGGTGTTCGAGCGCGTGGCGGACGGGACCGACGGCTGGACGTCGACGCGCGCGCTGAACGTGATCCTGCGCGCGTGCGAGGCGGTCGCGTACGCGCACGCGAAGGGCGTGATCCACCGCGACCTGAAGCCTTCGAACATCATGGTCGGCCGGTACGGCGAGACCTACGTCATGGACTGGGGGCTCGCGCGCGTGCTCGGGGGGACCGAGGACGAGCCGAGGCCGCGGCCGGAGGTCGCGGCGAGCGTCAGCGTGGTCGCGTCCGACCGCGCCGAGCGGAAGGGGGTCGAGACCGACTCGTCGCTCGGCACGATGGACGGCGACATCGTCGGGACGCCGGTCTACATGCCCCCCGAACAGGCGGGCGGCCAGGCGGGCGACGTCGGTCCGCGCTCGGACGTCTACGCGATGGGGGCGATCCTCTACCAGCTCCTCACGGGCCGGATGCCGTACGTCCCGCCGGAGACCAGCCCGTCGCCGCACCTCGTGCTCCGGTGGGTCCTCGAGGGGCCGCCGACGCCGGTCGCGGAGCTGAACGCCGCGGTCCCTCCCGAGCTCGTGGCGATCTGCGAGAAGGCGATGTCGCGCGATCCGTCCCGCCGGTACGCGACCATGGGGGAGCTGGCCGAGGATCTCCGCGCGTACGTCGAGCGTCGCGTCGTGAAGGCGTACGCGACTGGGCCGACGGCGGAGCTCCGGAAGTGGGTCGCGCGGAACCGCGGCGCCGCGCTCGGGATCGCGGCCGGGGTGCTGGCGGTGGTCGCGGCCGGCTTCTTCACCGCCTGGCAGCAGCGGCAGAACGCGGAGCTCGTCGCCCGCGAGCGGGACGCGGCGCGCGCGGTGGCGGAGTTCCAGCGCGACGTCCTCACCATCGACCCCTGGGAGATCGGTCCGGAGGCGACGCCGCTCGACGTCGTCGACCGCGCGGCCCAGAGGGCGCACGTCGCGTTCGAGGGGCGGGGGGAGCTCGGGGCGACGGTCCTCCTCGCGGTCGGCGACACGTACTCGAAGTTCGGGGCGTACCGGCAGGCGGCGGAGCAGTACGAGGCGAGCCTCGCCGCCCGGCTGGAGGCGTTCTCGGAGACCGACCCTCCGGTGATCGAGGCGCGCAGCAAGCTCGCCCAGGCGTCGCTCTCGCTCGGCCGCCTGAAGGAGGCGGCGGACCTGCACCGCGAGATCTTCGCCGCCCGGCGCGACCGGCTGGGCGAGGGGCACCCGGAGACGGTGGCTTCGAAGCTCGACCTCGCGGAGGCGCTGCGGAGGCTCCTGAGGTACGACGAGGCGTCGGCGCTCCTCCGCGAGGTCGTGGAGACGCGGACCCGGACCCTCGGAGAGCGACACGTCGACACGCTCGAAGCGCGCCGGAGCCTCGCGCGGGCGCTCCTCGCCCTCGACCGCGACGAGGAGGCGGACCGGATCTACGCGGAGATCCTGGCCGTCGATTCGATCCCCGAGAAGCTCGTGCTCGAGTGCCGGTCCGGGCGCGCGTCGGCCCTCACCTCCGTCAAGAAATACGAGGAGGCGGCCGCGATCGAGCGGGAGGTGTTCGAGTCGTACCGGACACGCCTCGGCGACCTCCACCCGGACACGCTCCGCTCTCGAGACCGGCTCGCCGGCCTCCTGTTCGCCCTCCGCCGGTACGAGGAGGTGCTCGAGATGGATCGACAGGTCCTCGCCCGCCGGCGTTCGGTGCTCGGGGAGACGCACCCGGACACCTTCATGTCGATGGTGCACGAGGCGTACGACCTGGTCTGCCTCGGCCGGACCGAGGAGGCGATCCGACAGGGTCGCGCCGCGGCGGACGGCTGCCGCGCGACGCACGGGACGGCCCACCCGACGACGAT
>JBICIB010000078.1:0-10238 GCA_043101415.1 Planctomycetota bacterium JB042
GTCGGCGTCGAACGTGATCGAGGGGGTCCCCGGCGAGTTGGTCGTGCTGCTGGTCTCTCCCGCGCCGGACGGAGCGATCTTCCCGGGGCTCGGCGGGGTGCTCGCGGGGGCGCCGCCGTTCCTCGCGCTCTCGCTCGGGACGGTGCCGCCGAGCGGGACGCTCGCGTTCCAGGTCCCGGTCGCGGTCGGCTCCCTCCCCCCGTCGATCGACGGGATCGACCTGTTCGAGCAGATCCTGGTCGCCGGGGCGCAGGGGTTCGGGCTCCTCGGATCGCCCGCGGTGGTGACGATCGTCCGCTGAGAATCGTGACCGGTCTCCGGGCCGGACGGCGCATGCACCGGTGTCGCTCGAAGGAGGTTCTCCGTGCGCATCGCCGTCCCGCTCGTCCTCGCTCTCCTCTCGCCCCTCGCCGCCTCCCAGACGCCCTGCAGCGACTGGGAGGTCACGCCGGTCCCCGCCGACCTGAGCTGGTTCAGCACCTGGCTGTACGACGTCTCGGCGCTCGACTCGGACGACGCCTGGGCGGTCGGGTACTTCAGCACGCCGAAGCCCGGCTCCGGATACGAGGAGTTCACGTACGCCGTCCATTGGGACGGGGCCCAGTGGACCCACGTCCCGACGCCGAGTCCGGCCCCGTACCCCGGCGGGACGAGCTGCTACCTCAAGACGGTCGAGATGGTCGGCCCGAACGACGTCTGGGCGGCGGGGAGCCGGTACGGGAACGCCGGCGGGCTGTCGGTCGGGGACTGGATCTACGTCCTCCATTGGAACGGCTCGACCTGGTCCGAGGTCCCGGTCACGGCGCCGCCGGGTGGCGTGAGCATCAACTTCTCGGGGACGCGCGTGACCGAGTCGATCTCCTTCGGTCCGAACGACGTCTGGTTCGGCGGCTGGTGGGCCGAGCCGAACCCGCTCGGCTCGGTCACGTGGCGCCCGCTCCTGATGCACTGGGACGGGTCGAAGCTGTCGATCGAGGACGGCCCGGCGCCGCACGACGGGTACTACGGCTTCCACGTCGAGTCGTTCTCCGCCACCGGTCCGAACGACATCTGGGCGCTCTGCGCGAAGAACACGTCGGGCGGCTCGTCGCAGAAGGTCGTGATCCTCCACTACGACGGGTCGAGCTGGAGCGAGGCGTCGATCGCCGACGCGCCGCAGGACGTCGAGATGAACGCCGTCGTGGCGATCGCCGCGAACGACGTCTGGGCGTTCGGGACGATCCCGTGGACGACGCAGGGGTACGTGATCCACTACGACGGGAACGCGTGGTCGCACGTGCCGAACGGGCCGTACGCCGACGACGCGATCGCCCGCGGCGGGACGATCTACTTCGGCACCGAGCCGATCGCGCAGGTCCCCGACGGCTCGATCTCGATGCTCGACAGCGGGACGGTCACGACGCTCGAGACGTTCCCGAACCTCGTCCAGCCCGCGATCTTCGGGTTCGACGACTACGATCCGTGCGGCGCCTGGGCGGTCGGACGGCAGTTCGTCTCGGGCGAGGGGCTCCGGCCGCTCGCGGCGCGCATGGACAGCACCGCCGGCGTCTGGAAGACCGTGGGCGAGGGGATCTCCGGCACGTTCGGGTTCGTGCCCGAGCTGACCGGCAGCGGCACGCTCCTCGGCGGGACGGCGCTCCAGCTCGCGCTCACCGACGCGCTCCCCGGCGGCTCGAGCACCCTGATCGTCGGACCGTCGGCGGCGAACCTGCCGCTGTTCGGCGGGACGCTGGTGCCGACCCCGTCGATCCTCCTCTCCGGCCTCCCGGTCGGCCCGAACGGCGGCTGGCTGCTCGGATCGGTCTGGCCGAACGGCGTCCCGTCCGGCGCGGAGCTCTACCTGCAGGCCTGGATCGCCGACCCGATCGCGCCGCAGGGGTACGCCGCGAGCGCCGGACTCCGCGCGACGGTGCCGTAGCCGCGGCGGAGGCCGGCGGAGGCCGGGGCCGTCCCGCTCAGGGCTGGACCGCGAGCAGCGCGTTCGAGAACGCGAGCGCTCCGTTCGCGGCCGCCGGATCGGCGACCAGCGCCTGGAGGAACAGCTTCGTGCCCGGCGGGAGGCCCGCCGGCCAGGTGAGCGGCATCGCGACCTCCCCGCTCGGCGACGTGGTCAGGTTCACCACCACGGCGAGCCCCGGCACCAGGACGTCTCCCTCGAGCGGCAGGTGCGCGGCGGCCAGGTCGGCGACGAGAAGCGCCGGGCTCGACGGCGCCGCGTTCGCGAGCGAGATCGTCACCGCCGTGGACGGGACGAGGGGACCGCTCCCGGCGAGAACGGGGACGCCGTTCACGCCCGCGACGCCATGGCCGAAGTCGTGGAACGGGTCGCAAGGGACGGGGTTCGACACCCCGACCGCGCCGAGGGCCGGGTCGTCGGCGTGGTCCCAGATCCGGGCGCCGATCTCCGAGGCCGTCGTCGTCCCCCAGCAGACGTCGTGAGCCGGAACGTCGCCGGAGCCGCTCGCGCCGTACGGAAGGCCGTCGAACACCGCGCTCCCCTGCGTCGCCTCGTTGCAGACGATCGTGTCGAACGCCGTTGGCGTCCCCGCGAGGTTCGCCGCCGCCGGCGTGTCGACGAAGAGCCCCCCGCCCTGGTCGGCGGAGTTCGACGCGAGGAGGTTCGACACGAAGGTCACGGCGTGGCCGCGGACGTACACGCCGCCTCCACGTCCGACCCGCCCCACCCCGCCGACGACGTTCTCGAGCACGAGGTTTCCCGCGAGCTGGACCGGGTTCGAGGTCGGTGTCGCGCGGCCTCCGAACCAGAACCCGCCGCCGTCGAACCTCGCCCCGTTGTCGAGCACCTCGTTGTCTGAGAACGTGAGCGAACCGGACGCGCCGTCCGCCGCGACACCTCCGCCGTCGACGAAGGCGAAGTTCTCCGCCACGACGTTCCGTTCGAACGTCACGTTCGAGGTCGCCTCGAGGTGGACGCCTCCCCCCCGCGTGCCGGTCTGGTTGGACCGGATGTCGTTCTCGACGAACGAGGCGCCGGGGCTCGCGCTCGCGAGGACGCCGGCCCCGTTCGACGCGCGGAGGTTTCCCTCGATCCGGTTCGTCTTCACGAGCGCGTTCGCCGAGCCCACGAGCCGGAGTCCGCCCCCTCCGTTCTCGACGATCTCGTTCTCGTCGACCGTCGCGCCACCGCAGGACTCGAGCCGGACGCCGCCGTGGTCGGTGAGCACGCCGTTCTCGCGGACCACGTTCCGCACGACGTCGACTCCTCCGCTCCCCGAGACGAGCACGCCGCCGCCCCCGTTCTTCACGAAGAGGCAAGCTTCGACCCGGGACTGCGGCGCGGTCCGGACCTCGAGGCCGCGCGCGCCGTTCGTGTCGAACGCGCAGCCGACGATCTCGTGCCCCGCTCCCAGCGCGAGTCCTGCGCCGCGGCCGCCGTTCTGTCGAAACGTGCAATCGTGCACCCTCAGCGCGGACGCCCCGCCCGTCCACGACGCCGAGAGGCCGTCTCCCTGGTTCCCGCGAACGGTGCACGAGGCGAGGTAAGGCGCCGAGTCGACGACCCGCACGCCCGCGCCCGCGCCGCCGCCGAACTCGACGACGCACTGCTCGAGGATCGAACCGGACCGGTAGGCGCCGCCGACCGAGAAGGTCGCGTCGGTCGCGTCCGCGGAGAAGAGGAGTTCGCTCCACCGTCCCGGCGTCGCGGCGACGGACGTGAAGACGACCGGCGACTGCGGGGTGCCACGCGCCACGAGCGTTCCCGCCCCGAGCCCCGTCGAACCGATGCGGATGGAGAGCCCCGCCCCGACGCGCACCTCGACCCCCGGATCGATCGTCAGCACGGCCCCGTTCTCGACCACGATCGACGACGTGACGGCGAAAGGACTCCCCGCCACCGACCACGTCGTGTGCGAGGTGAGCGCTCCCCCGACGTCCGTCCGCGCGACCGCCGATCCCGTGAAGAGGAGCGCGCCGATCGCCCAGACCCCCTCTCGCAAACCGCACACACCACGCCAAGACCACATCACTCTGCTCTCCCACATCATCCGTTCGTGGCTCCCGGTCGGAAGCCGGTTCGAGAGGACGGGTCGGTCGGTCGCCCCCGATCTCACGGAGTTCCTCGAAATGCGCGTGATGTTCCGAAAGTTGCACCCACCTGGACTTCCATGGTTGGTGGCCCCTCCTTTGGAGTCGTCTGCCCTCGCTGCGGCTCGGTCCTCCGAGTCACTGGAGCAGGGCGGCGGCTCGGTCGATGCGTTCGCTGCAGCGAACTTCTGGAGGCCCACCCGCCGGCACGCATTCCGACGAGACCAAGGCTCCAGGGGAAGCGCAGGCGACCCGGCGTCCGTTTCTTCGACCGGCTTCGCCGATGGTTGTGCGGACAAGGCACTTCTCACGACACATCGAATGCGCGACACTCGTCGAAGGAGGAAGAAGGATGACCGTTCAGGACATCGACGATCGCTTGATCGCGGCGGCAGCGAGCGGCGACCACGACGCTCTCTCCGTGTTGCTCGCCCGAACCGAGCCGTTCGTCCGCTCGTCGATCCGAGCGCACTGCTCTCGTGCACGCCGCCACGTTCATTCGCTAGATGACCTGACGCAACGCGTGCTCGTCGATCTCCATCGTTCGGTGCCCCGGAACCTGCGTGGTCATGACGTGTCGCGATACCTGTCGTTCGTCGCTGTCGTGACTCGTCGACGGGTTTCCGATGCCGTCGCGCTCCCGAGGCTTCGTTCCGGCGGCGCCGCCGCGACGGACTCCGACGCGCTCGAGGCCCTGACCATCGACGAGACCGGCCCCACAACCTCCGTCGAGAGGGAGGAGGCAGCCGTCCGTGCGTTGATCGCGCTCTCGGAACTCGACGAAGGACCACGATCCCTGCTGGAGATGGCGTTCTTCCAACACCTCTCCACCGCCGAGATCGCTCGAGCGCTCTCGATTCGGCGAGAGGCCGCCCACAACCGCCTCGTGAGGGCCATCCGACTGCTCCAACGCCGCCTCCGCAGAATCCCGACCGACCGCCCGCGTTCGGAGTACGGAAGGAACCAAGACGATGCGCCCAGTGGACGATCGCACTGACCAAGGTCCCGAGGAGTTCGATCAGGCGCTCGACCAGGCTCGGGCGGGGGACCTACGAGCCCTGCTCCGACTGGTGGCGTCCGGCGACGCGGAGGCCGACCAGCGACAGCTCGAGTCTTTGCGAGAGCTCATCGCCCCGCCGGTCCCGGACATCGTTCTGCAACGAGGGACACGCCTGGGCTCGTTCACGATTCGCGAGCCGATCGGAGCAGGCGGGATGGGCTGCGTCTACCTCGCGGACCAAGAGGCCCCGCGCCGTGAAGTCGCACTGAAAGTCCTTCGCCGCGGGTCCCTGTCGAACCGAGCGCTCGGCCGCTTCGAACGTGAGCAGGAGGCTCTCGGTCGCCTCAATCACCCAGGAATCGCACGAATCTACGACGCCGGCACGTCGAAGCGCGAGAACGACACGGACCTTCCCTACTTCGCGATGGAACGTGTTCAGGGCGTCGATCTCCTGCGTCATGCTCGCGAGCAAGACCTCACCCTCCGGCAACGTGTCCAGCTCCTGGTCCGGGTCGTCGACGCCGTGCGTTGCGCGCACGAGAGCTTGGTGATCCACAGGGACCTGAAGCCTGACAACATCCTGGTGACGGAAGAGGGGCAACCGAAGGTGCTCGACTTCGGCGTCGCTCGACTCGTCGACGAAGACCATGTGCCGTCCGCCGCGAGAACCGTGACCGGCTCACCTATTGGAACCTGGGCGTACATGAGTCCCGAGCAAGGGCGCGGAGACTCCGAAGGCACCTCTCCGGCCTCCGATGTCTTCTCGCTCGGGGTGATCGCGTGGGAGCTTCTCTCGGGGAGGAGTCTGTGGCCACCGGCCTGGACCGAACTTCCCCCTGCGCTCGGTTCGGTCGACCGGCGCCTCGATGGCGACGTGTCCGCGATCATCGAGAAGGCACTCGAGGTGGACCCTCGGCGACGCTACCAGAATGCCCGAGATCTGGCCGACGATCTGAACCGTTACCTCGCAGGTCGCGCCGTGGTCGCGCGCGACATCGGCATGATGGGGCGTGCCGCACGTATCGCTCGGCGACGGCCAGTGGCGACGACCGCGGCCATCGCCATCACCACCATGGCGATCACGGTACTCGTCTTCTGGACTCGACTGGGGAATGCGGCGTCAAGGGAGCGGCAGCTCGTTCTCGAGGAGTACGGAAGGCGACGGGACTCCGCGCAGTCGTTCATCTCCTTCTTGACGAAGGCAAGGCTGTCCGAACTCGGTCCCGGAGCGACAGCCGGTGAGTTTCTGCGACTCGGTCTGTTGCCGATTGTCGAGCGATTCGCCGACACGCCGGAGCTGTACGCGCAGCTGCTGGAGGAGACGGCCAGGACAACGGTTGATCTCGAGGAGTTCGCCCTGCTCGAGGAACTTGCCGAGCGCCTCGTCGCGGTGCGATCCCGGTTGGACGGGGCGAGGTCGAGTTCCGTGGCCGCTGCGATGCAGTTCTCCGTGACCGCCCTCGGACGGCAAGGACGTCACGAGGAGGCCGTCACCGCGGCACGGCATTCGTTGCAGCTCTTGGAAGCCGATCCCCATTCACCGGCAGAAATCCTCGACGCCGCTCGAAACAACCTCGCCGTCGCGGCGGACGAAATCGGCAACAAGCAGTAAGCCCGGTCGATCCGTCGCTCTCTGTACGCGCGACGGATCGAACTCCTCGGCCCGACTCATCCGAACACGATACTGTCGAAGTGCGAATGGGCCGTCGCGCTCAAGCAGATCGGCCGATACGACGAAGCGGATCGACTGCTGGCCGAGTCACTCGACGCCTACGGCAACCTGGGCGACGAGTACCGATTCGAGCGAGCGCTCGCTCTCTCGCGCCGGGCCGAGATCCGAGGCACCCTCGGGGCCTACGACGTCGCGGTCGACTTGTACGAGGAGGCGTTGCGAGAGGTCCATCCGATTGCGGAGGAACGAGCCGAGTTCCCGCTGCGCATCAAGAACCAGATCCTCGAGTGCAGACTCCACCTCGGGCCGCCGGCCGACCTCGTGGACGAGGCACTCCATCAGACCGCCGTGTCGAGGGAGCGGTTCGGTGACCATGCCCGCATGACCCTGGTCTCGGCGAAAACCGCGGCTCGAGTTCTCGAGGCCGCGGGGCGTCGTGAGGAGGCGCTCTCGATGCTGGACGAACTTCGGAGAACGACGGACGGACGAGGCGATGTCGGTGCCGCTCTCCGGGAGGAGATCCTCTACGGCCAGGGAACCATGCTGCTGCGGGCCGGACGTCATGCAGAGGCTTCCGAGGCGCTGCAGCTGATCGTGGCTCGTCGTCGAGAAGTGCTCGGTGACGACGAGCCCGCAACGTTCGAGGCACGGTTGCTCCTCGCTTCGGCGCACTCCAAGGTTGCACCGCCCGAGGCAGTGGAGGCGGAGTTGAGAGTCCTTGTCGGGGAGACCATCCGGTCACTCGGTCCGCAGCATCCCTACACGTCGATGGCCGCGATCACGTTGGGCGCTTTTCTCGTCGTTCGAGGACGTCCGGAGGAAGCGATCGACCTGCTCGAGCGCGCCTGCCCTGATCTGAAGAGCATCGTCGGGACTTCGTTCGAGACCGCGTGGAAGGTTCCTCGGGTACTCGCTCAGGCATACCGCTTGGCGGGACGGCTCGACGATGCGATCTCCTTGCTGAGGGAGTGGATCGTCCACCGGGAAGGCCTCCCGCTGCACGACGACGGACCGCTCGCGATCCTCCACATCGAGCTGATGCTGACGCTCGAACGAGCGCGGCGTACGGAGGAGGCACGCGCCGTCGGCCTCCGAGCGCTCACGCTGATCGCACAAGGAGCCTCGGTTCGGATGCGACCGGAGACCTTCGCCGTGACGCACGATTTGCTGGCACCCGCCATTCCCGCGGCCGCAGAGACCACTGCGAGTATCCAAACACTCGAGGCGACGCTCGAGTCCCTCCGACCCGAGCCAACCATGCGGTCGGGGGTCGACTCGGCGTCTGAGCCTCCTCGGTAGCGAACACTCACGAGAGCATCCGGAAGAGCCCCCCGGCTCCCGGCGACGCTACGGGTTCAGCTGCACCGCGTTCGTGTTCGAGAACCCGGCCGGGGCGCCGCCGTCGGCGACGAACACCTGCATGCCGAACGACGTGCCGGCGAGCGACGGCGGGAGGACGGCGCTCAGCGTGAGCGATCCGTTCCCCGGCCCGGACCCGCCGAGCGGCACGGAGAACGAGGCCGGGAAGAGCGGCGCGACGCGGAGGGAGCAGCCCCCGTTCATCGGGACGCTCGCGAGACCGGCCCCGAAGAAGAAGACGGCCGCCGCGCCGCCGAGGCCGTCGCTCACGGAGACCCCGAGCTGCTGGCCGGCGACCGGGACGCCCGAGAGCGAGAGCTTCGGGGTGAAGCCGCCGCTCCCGACGCAGCCGGCCGCCTTCGGTTCCATCCGGGCGACGAACGTCCGGGCCGTGGTGCCGCCCTGGTAGCCGACCGCCCAGATCCCGCCCTCGGGCGTCCGGGCCATCTTCCAGACCACGGGCCACTGCACCGTCGGGAAGTCCTCGCACGGACTCCACGTCGCTCCGTCGTAGTGGTGGACGCCGCCCCCTCCGCCGCCGTAGACGTCGTTCGGCCCGAACGCGAGGAGGCTCCTCGTGCCGCCGCTCGTCGGGACGTGGCCGGACCAGGCGCTCCCGTCCCAGTGCATCAGCAGGTGCGCGTACGAGCCGTCGTTCCGCACCTGCTCGCCGGACGCCCAGACGTCGTTCGGAGCGATCGCCGCGACGTCGAAGAACTCGTGCTTCAGGCCCGGCTTCGGGGACGGGACGTGGGTCCAGGAGCTTCCGTCCCAATGGCACAGGTAGCGCTCGATCGTCGAGCCGCCGGCCTTCGATCCGCCGACGGCCCAGACGTCGTTCTTCGACAGGGCCGCGATCGCGTTCAGGTTCTGTCCGTCGGTGTTCACCTGCGGCGGTGTCGTCTTCACGAACCCGGAGCCGGTCCAACGCATCGCCAGCGCCGGGCTGTAGAGCGGGACGGTGTCCGCCCCGACGAACCAGATCTCGTCGGACGCGAACGCCAGGACGTCGCGGATCAGCGCACCGCTCGTCCCCGGCGGCGTGAGCGGGGACGGGACCTCGCTCCAGGTCGCGCCGTTCCAATGCAGGACGAGCGTCTGCGGGCCGATGAATCCGTTCGCGCCGGGGATCTTCTGCGTCCCGGCCGCCCAGACGTCGTTCGGTCCGAGCGCGTCGACGGCGAGGAGCTGGCAGTACGGCTTCCCTCCCGCGTACGGAGGCGGGCTCGGCGTCGGCACGATCGTCCAGGCCGCCCCGTCCCAGTGCATCGCGAAGGTGTAGTTGTTGAACCCCGTGTCGCGCCAGTCTCCGACCGCCCACACGTCGTCGGAGGAGATCGCCACGACGTCCCTCAGGAAGACGTCCTCGACCCCGGCCGGGTTCGGAGACGGCACCACGGACCAGAGGTCGCAGTCGCCCGCGAGCGCGGAGGCGGTCGACGACCCGACGGCGAGGACGATCAGCTTCGAGAGGAGGCGGGGCATGGCGGGACTCCGGGCGGCGGCACACGTTCGTCGGTGCATGCGCCGGCCGGCGGCGGAATCGGTCACGAATCCCGGATCCCCCCCCGGGAAGGGAGTCGTCGAGCCACGGCGCCCGTCCGGCGAGTAGACTGTCGCCACGGGCGCCCGGCCGGGCGACCCGCAGGAGGAAGCCCATGACTCGCCCGCTCGTCGCGACCGTCAGCCGCTCCGCGCTCTTCGCCCTCGCCGTCGCCGTCGCCCCGGAGGCCGCGGCGCAGCGGACCCTGTTCGAGTCGGCCGGGGGGGCCGCCGGCGACCGGCACGGCCACGCGGTCGCGGTGATCGACGACGTGAACGGCGACGGAGTGCGCGACCTGGTCGTCGGCGCGCCGATGGCCGACCCGGCCGGCGTCGACTCCGGTGCGGCGGTCGTCCTCTCCGGAGCCGACGGCGGGCTCCTCCTCACGCTCGCCGGCACGGCGGCCGGCGACTCGTTCGGACGCGACGTCGCCGGCGCGGGCGACGTCGACGGCGACGGCGTCGGCGACGTCGTGGTCGCCGCGCACGGCCCCGCCGGCGCCCCGGGATACGCGCGCGTCTTCAGCGGCGCGACCGGCGCCGTCCTGCACACGTTCGTCGGCGCGCACGCCGGGGACCGGGTTCACTCCGTCGCCGGCGGCGGCGACGTCGACCTCG
>JBICIB010000079.1:0-3059 GCA_043101415.1 Planctomycetota bacterium JB042
TGAGGTCCGTCGGGATCGGGAGAGGGAGGGGGTAGAGAGCGCCTTTGAGCCAGCGACGCCCGAACCGATCCCGGCGAACTCGCCGACGTGCAGCGGAGCGAAGGGAGTAGAGCGGAGCGGGCGGACCGACCTCCAGCGCAGCCGCCGACGCCGAACCCGGCCCCGCCGTGCCCGACACGCGTGCCGCCCGTGGAGCGTGCCGAACGCCCCCTCCCTCTCCCGATCCCGGCGGACCGTGGCCCCCGAACGCCCCGCGGCCGAATCCCCGTTCACCGCCCCGCGCGCAGCGGCACGCCCCGCGCAGCGGCCCATCGCTCCACGCGCTGTGCCCCCGGCCCCGCGCAGCGGTGTCACCGGCCTCGCGCAGCGACTCCAGCCCAGCGCAGCGCTTCGACCGCCTCGCGCAGCGATCTACCCGGCGTACAGCTGCAGATCCGTCCCGACCGCGTCGGCGATCTCGATGCAGCTCGCGAGGTCCGGGTGACGCACCACGAGGTGGCCGTCCGACATGAGCGTCGCCTTCCAGTTCCTCCGGTGGGCGCCGATGGGGAGGAGGTTGACGGAGACGATGTGGGGGCCGTAGCGGCGAAGGAGCGATTCGAGCCCGGTGATCCGTTCGATGCGACCTTCGCCGACGGCGCGCTTGAAGATCGTCGCCGCGTTGTAGCGCCGCTCGATCGGCTGGGTGAACTTGCCGTGGCAGGTCGCCTCGGCCCAGCCGCGGTAGAGGTCGATGTCCGACCCGTAGTTCATGATCTCGACCGTCCGGGCGCCGGGGGGGCGGCAGCCGATCTCGCCGAAGACCGCCTCGCCGCTCGCGGTCCGGAACCACTCCATGTGGGTGAAGCCGGTCCGGAAGTTCAGCGCCCGGAGGACGCCGAGGCCGAGCTCGCGGCCGGCCGCGAGTTCGGGCCGGTCGACGTCGCGGAGGACGACGGTCTGGGGGGAGACCCACTGGACGGTCCGCGCGATGAGGGGGCGCGGCCGGTACGAGCAGATGTTGAAGAACTCGACGCGCCCTTCGGCGCAGACGGTGTCGAAGGTGTACTCCTCGCCGTCGATGAACTCCTCGACGCTCACCTCGGGGACGTGGGCGGTCAGCTTCAGGACCCGCTCGAGCTGTTCGGCGTCGTCGCAGCGGTGGGTGTCGGCCGATCCGGCGCCGGCGATCGGCTTGACGATGAGCGGGAACCCGATCCGCTCGGCCGCCTCGCGGCACTCGTCGCCGGTGCGGCAGCGGGCGTGGCGCGGCGTCCGGAGGCCCGCCTCGTCGAGCTTCCGCTTCATCTCCTCCTTGTCTCGGAACGGGACCGTCTCGGCGACGGTCATCCCGGGGACGCCGAGCGCCTCGCGCAGCTTCGCGGCGAGGATCATCAGCGGCTCCCAGAGGCACTCGATCCGGTCGAACTCGACCGACTTCGAGCGGGCCTCCTGGACGATCGCGCGGACGGCGTCGTCGTCGTTCCAGAGCGAGCGGACCTGGAAGTAGGCGGTGAGCGCCTTGCGCGCCCGGGTCGGGAGCGATCCGGGGGGCGCCTCGCCGACCCCGAACACGCGGGCGCCGACCGCGGCCAGCCCCTCGGTGAACCAGACCATCTCGTCCGGGTAGCCCGGCGACAGCATGAGGACGTTCATCGGAGCTCCACCCGGACCGTCTGCACCAACCGCGAGAGCGCCTCGGCCACGACCGGCGTCTCCTCGTGGCGGAGGATCACGTACCCCTCGCCTTCGTAGCTCGACGACTTCGCCTGCCCGCGCTGCGGGAGCTTCACGTCGACCACGAGCGACCCGAGCTCGCGCTGCGCGCGCTCGAGCCCGTGGATCTGATGGACCTGACCGTCCCCCTGCCCGCGCAGATAGGCGGCGCCGACGGCCCAGCGCCGCTCGGGCGGGGAGAAGGTGTCCTGGAGGACGAGGCGTGACCAGTCGACGTACAGGTCGGTCTCGTGCGCGTGCGAGAGGAGCGTCGTGAACTGCGCCCCCGGCGGCCGGGCGCCGACCTCGGAGACGGCGATCGTCCCGTCCTTCCGGCGGAACCACTCCATGTGCGCGAGCCCGGTCTCGAGTCCGAGCGCCTTCAGCGCGCGGGGGCCGACGTCGCGGATGGCGTCGTACTCCGGACCGTCGATTCGGCGGGGGAGGAGGACGCACCACTGGATCCAGTCGTTCTCCATCACCTCGAGCGGGCCGGGGGAGTACCGGCTGACCGAGTGCCAGACGCAGTCGCCGTTCACCGCCACCGCGTCGAAGGAGTGCTCCTCGCCGAGGATGAACTCCTCGAGGAGCATCGGGTGGGACGGGTTCGGCGGGAACGCGGTGAGCGCCTCGGCGAGCTGGGAGGCCTGGTCGAGGCGGAACGTGTTCTTCGCGCCGGCGCCGGCCGTCGGCTTCATGATGAGCGGGAAGCCGACCTCGTGGACGAACGACCTCACCTCGTCGGCGCTCGTCGCGAGACGGTGGCGCGCGCACGGGAGGCCGGCCTGTCGCAGGCGGTCCTTCATCCGCGCCTTGTCGCGGAAGTTCTCGGCCGCGTCGACCGACAGCCCGGGGAGTCCGAGCGCCTGGCGCGCCTCGGCGAGCGGCACCTGGAGCTGTTCGAGCACGCCGACCAGCCGCTCGATCGGCCCCTGGGTCTGCGAGAGGCGGCGGACCGCATCCGCGAGCTGCTGCCCGGAGAGCGCGTCCCCGACCCGGACGAAACCCTTCAGACGCTGGCGGATGTCCGCGTCGAAGCGCTCCGGCGGTTCCTGGGTGATCAACCCGACGGCGAGATCCGGCAGGCGGAGCGCCCCGCGGAGGAAGCGGAGCGAGGTCTCGAACTTGAAGGGGACGACGAAGGCGACGTGACGCATGGACGCGGGGCTCCCGGAACGGGACGCTCAGGATACGACCTCCCGCCGGAACGGGAAGCGGAAGACCGGGGGGCCGCGCGGGGTGGGGCGAGGGGTGACGTCGGGGAGTTCGTCTCGGGGATGGGGTGACGGGGCGTGGGGTCTCCGGGGGTCGGTGAGGCGAGCTCCTCCCTGGGGCTCTGGCCAGGCCGGGACGAGGTCCTCGAC
>JBICIB010000080.1:0-2971 GCA_043101415.1 Planctomycetota bacterium JB042
TCGATCTTCCGGACCCGTCCGTCCTGCACCCAGCCGATCACGCCGCAGTGCGTCGTGCAGCCGAAGCAGATCGTCGGCGTCGCCTTCGCCTTCGTGTAGTCGATCTTCCCCTGGAACAGCTTGGCGACGTCGATCGGCGCCCGCTCGCCGGAGGAGAGCCGCTTGAAGAGCGGGTACGAGACCGCGCCGACGCCGACGACGACGGCGGCGCCGGCGGCGAGCTTCAGGAAGTCGCGACGATCGAGGTCGGACATGACGATCTCCAGGAGGACCGGGTCAGCGGACGGTCTGGCCGACGAGGACGACCCAACCGCGCAGCGCGAACGAGCCGACGAGGACGAGGAGCGCCCGGAGCGGCGGCGAGCCGCGCCGGGTGACGAGCGAGAGGAGGGGGAGCAGCACGCCAACGCCGAGGGCGAGGCCCAGCAGCGGCACGGAGTCGAGCGTGAAGAGCGGCAGCAGGATCGCGAGACCGACGAGCAGGAGCCCGTCGAGGCGGCGGACGGCCGGGCGCTCCAGCGCGTCGGAGCCGCCGGGGAGGAACGCGACCGACGCGAGCCCCGCGTGCAGGCCGGAGAGGGTGAAGAGCGGGACGAGGACCGGGTCGCTCCAGAGCGGCCTCGCCGCCGCCGCCTGACGCAGGACGAAGGCCGGGTAGACCGCGAGCGCCAGCGCCACCACGCCGACCAGCCCGAGGAGGAGCCTCGATCCGCCGGTCACCGGTTCGTCCGCGCGGCGCGTCGCCTCCAGCAGCCAGGCGAAGCCGGCCGTCAGCGCGAAGAGGGTCAGGATCCGGGCCCCCCACGCGATGACCGAGGTCGGGTTCGCGTGGGCGAGGATCATCCAGAACCGCGACGGCCCCTCGAGGTCGACGATCAGGCAGACCCCGCCGACCGAGATCGTGACGAGCGCGAGGAGGAGCGCCGACCGGCCGAGCCGCGCCGTGTCCGGGCCCGTCGCCGCGATCCGCCACGCGCCGACCATCGCCGCCCCCGCGGCGACGCCGGCGAGGGTCAGGTAGGCCGCGATCGGCCACTGGAACGGGCGCGCGGCGAGCGACTCCATCGAGGCGGGTCACCGCTGCTCGTAGACGATGTCGTCGTCGTCCTTCGAGAGCTGGACGCCGACGTTCGCCTTCTCCTCCATGAACCGCTCGTGGGAGACGTAGAGCACGGTCGGCCGCGTCCCCGCCTCCTCCTTGAACGGGCGCGCCCCGTGCGCCGCCGCCGCCTTCGCGACCGGATCGGCCTCGTCGTCGAGGTCGCCGAACAGGAGCGCCGACGTCGGACAGGCGGTGACGCACGACGGATCGAGGCCGACCTCGGTCCGGTGGGTGCAGAAGTCGCACTTCTCGGCGACGTTCGTCTCGGCGTCGATGTAGATCGCGCCGTACGGGCAGGCGGACTGGCACGCCTTGTTGCCGGTGCACCGCTCCTTGTCGATCACCACCCGCCCGTCCTCGAGCCGCGCGATCGCCTCGGTCGGGCACGCCTCGAGGCAGGGCGCGTCCTCGCAGTGCATGCAGAGCATCGGCACGAACGCGATGGTGTCGGCGTCGGGGCGCTCGTGGTAGCGGACGCGCATGCGGAAGTCGCCGAGCGGGACGTCGTGCTCGGTCTTGCAGGCGACCGAGCAGGCATGGCAGCCGACGCACCGCCTCAGGTCGACGAGCATCCCGGCGCGCGATCGCTTCACCCGGTGCTCGGGACCGACGTTCTCCCAGGGGATCTCCGACGGCATGCCTGTCTCCTCTCCGGGGAGCCCGTGGGCGGGAGCTCCGTCACGCGGCGGAGAGCCGTTCTAGATGAACGGCATCCGAGGCGTCAACGTCCGGGGCGGACGACGTCGGGCCGACGGCGGACGGTCAGGGTCCGGACGCCGCCTCGCGCCGGTTCCACCAGCGGACGCCGAGCGCGACGGGGACGACGGAGAGCGACGCGGCGAGCATGCCGGTCGCGACCGCCTGCACGGAACAGTCGAGCACGTCCTCGGCCGCGCGGATCAGGTCGTTCGTGAGCCCGAACGACCCGCTGCCGTAGTACTCGATCATCACCTCGGCGCTCGTGATCAGCCCGAAGAAGAGCGTCAGGTTCTTCGAGAGGAGGTACCACGCCAGGGTCGCGTAGAGCGTCCGCTCGACCGCCTCCCGCTCGTCGACGTCCGCCGCGCGGAGGAACGCGAGCCCGGCGAAGATCAGCTCGCCGCCGTGCCCCATGACCAGGAACGCCAGCTCGCGCAGCGGCCCCGCGAACGCGATCAGCGGCGCCCCGACCGCCAGCGCGCCGAGCGCCGCCGCCTGCAGCCGATGCTCCCGCCGGGACCACGCCAGCCACCCGAGGCCGGCCGCGACGAAGAACACGAGCCCCGTCGACTGCTCCGAGTGCACCGCGGCCGCGTGCCCGTCCAATCGGATGGCCGGGAACGACGGCATCCCGCAGAGCCACCCCATCGCCGCATGCCCCATCTCGTGCACCAGCGACGCCAGGAACCACCCCATGAACGAGAGGACCGGCAAGGCGAACGCCTGCGCCAGCAGCCCCCCGAGCGCGACCGTCCGCCCCGGGAACGGCGCCGGTTCGCAGGCGACGTCGTCCTCGTGGACGACGACGCGGTCCTTGCGCCCGCCGACGACCTGGAAGGCGGGACGGGGAGGGGGAGGCTCGACGGGCATGGGGGGAACATCGGCAGGAACGGGGGGAGGGCTGGAGGGGAGAGGGGAAGCAGGGGAGAGCAAGGGAGAGCAGGAGAGAGCAGGGGAGAGCGCGCTGGCGCGGAGGACGAAGGGTGACGACAGGTTTCCGCGTCAGCGTCATCCCATGGGTCCTCACCGGACTCCCCCTTTCCTACACAGTCATCATGGTCGATGCTGGGCTGCCGTCTGGCGTGCAGGGTCATGCCTGCGCCACGCGTCGGGTGCCCTCCAGGTCCTCCTCGGCCCTGGCTCGCAAGCTCGCCCGGGGTGAGGGCCGAG
>JBICIB010000081.1:0-23069 GCA_043101415.1 Planctomycetota bacterium JB042
GGGATCCGGAAGGAGGTCCTCCGGTACGAGCGCGAGGACGGGGTCCCGCTCTCGGGGACGCTCTATGTCCCGCCGGGGGTCGAGGAGGGGACGCGCCTGCCGCTGGTCGTCTGGGCGTACCCCCGCGAGTACAACGACGCGCGCACCGCCGGCCAGGTGCGGGTGACGACGAACCGCTTCACGAGGCTCTCCGCGCTCTCGCCGTTGATGTTCCTGACGCAGGGGTACGCCGTCCTCGATCGGGCCGCGATGCCGATCGTCGGCGACCCGGAGACGATGAACGACACCTTCGCCGAGCAGATCGTCATGGCGGCGTCGGCGGCGATCGACGCGTGCGTCGATCGCGGAGTCGCCGATCCCGAGCGGGTCGGCGTCGGCGGCCACAGCTACGGCGCGTTCATGACCGCGAACCTGCTCATCCACTGCGACCTGTTCCGGGCCGGCATCGCGCGGTCCGGCGCCTACAACCGGTCGCTGACGCCGTTCGGGTTCCAGAGCGAGCGCCGCACGATCTGGGAGGCGACGGAGACGTACGTGAAGGTCTCGCCGTTCTTCCAGGCCGACCGCCTCGACGAGCCGATCCTCCTCCTCCACGGCGAGGTCGACAACAACTCGGGGACGTTCCCCCTGCAGTCCCAGCGGCTGTTCCACGCGCTCCAGGGGCTCGGCGGCACGGCCCGGTACGTCGTCCTCCCGAACGAGTCGCACGGATACCGGGCGCGCGAGTCGGTGCTCCACACGCTCGCCGAGCAGTTCGACTGGTTCGGCCGGTTCCTGAAGGGAGAGGATCCGGGCGCGTGAGGGGAGGCCGACCGTCGGAGGGCCCGCGAGCGTCGCCCTCTCCGCTCGCGGGCGGTCGGGGTCACGGCGAGAAGCCGTTCGCGCCGCCGTCCTGGTCGTCCGGGTCGAACGTGAGGTCCAGCAGCTCCCACCAGCTCGTCACGCGCCCGTCGCCGGGCGTCGCGCCGTCTCGGCAGAACGCGTAGCGGCCGTAACCGGGACCCTCGCCGGCCGTGGCGTCGGGCGTGAGGAAGCGGACCGCCGCCCAGGCGTCGCGGAGCGCGAGGCCCGGCGGCGGCAGGATGAGCTGGACCCCGTGTCGGCCGGGCTGGAAGCCGCCGAACCGGTCGTAAGCGGAGAGCCCATACGACGCGACGACCGCCGCTTCGGTCGCCTCGGCGAGGCGGACGCCGGCCGCGCGGACGTCCTCGGGCAGGCCGTCGGCCTCGGCCGCCCGCCGCCCGAGATCGAACACGTCGACGTAGAGCGGCCGCTCCGCGTACGACAGGGCGCCGGCCGCGCCGGGACGACCGCGGAGCTCGAACAGCCAGTCCGGGCCGTCCTCGTGGGCGGCGAGCCGGACGGCGAGCGCGTCGAGCGCCTCCTTCACCGGGCCGATCCGATCGAGCCGGAGGCAAGCCATCGCCTCGCGCCGGACGATCTCCCTCACGCCGTCTTCGAGGTCCCCGCGGGCGAGTTCGCGCCGGCGGTGCGCCTCGGTCTGTTCGACGACGATGCGGCCGAACTCCTCCGGCGTGAGCGTCGCCGGGTCCTCGAAGCGCCCGAGGATCGACTCCCAGGGGAACGGGAAGCCGGCCATCGGGGTCGCCACCATGACGTCGATCCCGAACCGGCCCGTCCCCGGCCGCCACTGCCAGGCGTCCTCGAGGCTCGACATCTCGCAGACGTCGAAGACGACGAGGTCGAGCGAGTCCTCCGCCGCCAGCACGTCCGAGAGCTCGGCCGGGTAGAGCTCGTCGCCGCCGTCCGTCTCGTCGGGGCAGAACGTCCAGCCATTGCCGTGCGTGTAGACGATCAGCGCCGTATGGCGCGCCGGGTGGTGCGTCCGCGCCCAGCGGAGATAGTCGCGCAGCAGGGTCGCGTCGCCGGAGTTCGCCTCGTACGACGACCCGGCGGTGATCTCCGGCAGCTCGGGGCGTCCGTCCAGACGCTCGGCGGCGTCGCGCGTCAGGCGGTAGAGGCGCGTGTCCGCGAAGTCCTCGCCGAAGCCGGCCGTCGAATCCGAGAAGCCGGGGGACCGGTCGACCAGGCAGAACAGTTCGACGCGACCGGTCGCGGGGATCCCCCGCCGCAACGCCTCGACATCGGGGCCGAAGCTCTCCTCGCTGCTGTTGTCGCTCCCCCCGTACACGAGGATCGTCCAGTCGTTCGGCGCGGGCGCGCCGTCGGGCGGGACCGGACTCGCGAGAGCGACGAGCAGCGCGGCGGCGATCGAGGTCGAGATCATCGGCCGTTCCTCCGGCGAGCGGGTTCTTCCCCGGCGTCGGGGAGACGAACGAGCAGGCCCGATCGTTGGATCGCGAGGCACGCTTCTTCGCTCACGGATCGGACTTGGGGAACGTGGCCGAATCGACGGGGGGCCCGGCCCCTCCCCCTCCCATCTGATAGAAGGGAGCGGTGTCCGCCTCCCGCCCCCCGATCTCCTCGACGCGCGCCGCCCTCTCGTTCGGCGTCTTCTTCGCCGCCCTCTTCTCCGGGCTCGGCGTCTACCTGCCGTACTGGCCGGTCTGGCTGAAGCACCACGGGATGTCGCCGCGGGAGATCGGCGTCCTCGTCGCGCTCCCGCTGATCGCCCGGAGCGTCGCGAGCCCGGCGCTCGCCCGCGTGATCGATCGGACCGGACACCGCCGCCGCGCGATCGGTCTGCTGGCCCTCGGCGCCCTCGTCGTCTTCCTCTTCTACGGCGGAGCGCGCTCGTTCACTCCGTTGCTGCTGATCGGCATCGGCTTCGGGTTCTGCTTCTCCTCGCTCTCCCCGCTCGCCGACAACCTCGCGACGCTCACGGCGCGCGAGCACGAACTCGACTACGGCCGGGTCCGCCTGTGGGGGTCGGTGGCGTTCCTGGTCATGGCGATGGCGGCGGGAGAGGCGTTGAACGGCCACTCGCCCGACATCCTGTTCCCGCTCGGCGCGACGTGCATCGCGGCGTGCGCCCTGACCGCCTGGCTGCTCCCCCCGATCGCGGCCGACGACGAGGGGGACGGCGACGGACCCGGCGGAGCGGGGCTGCCGCGGCGCCGTGACTTCGCCCTCCTCTGCCTCGCGTCGGCGCTCGTCCAGGGGAGCCACGGGACGTACTACGGCTTCTCGACGCTCCACTGGCAGGAGAGCGGCCTCTCCGAGCGGATCATCGGGGTCCTGTGGGCCGAGGCGGTGGTCGCCGAGATCGTCCTGTTCGCGTTCGCGACCGCCCTCCTCCGACGGGTCGGCGCCACCGGCCTGCTCCTGATCGGCGCCTCGGCGGCGCTGCTCCGGTGGCCCCTCACCGCGGCGTGCACGGGCGTCGTCCCCCTCGCCGCGCTCCAGCTCCTCCACGCGCTCTCGTTCGGCGCGACGCACTTCGCGTGCGTGGCGTGGATCGGCCGGCGCATCCCCGTCCACCGTTCGGCGACCGCGCAGTCGATCCTCGGGGCGGCCACCGGCCTCGGCGTCGCGGCGGGGACCGCGGTCGCGGGCGAGCTGTACGCGCGCGACCCCGCCCACGCGTTCCGGTTCATGGCCGCCCCCGTGGCGGTCGGGATCGCGATCGTCCTGTGGCGGCGAAGGGCGTGGTCGGAGTGAGGGACCGGGCGGTCGCTCGAGTCCGTCGTCCCGGTCACCGGTCCGGCCCGAGCCCGTCCGCCGTCTCCCGCAGCGCGCGGCGCGCGATCCGCCCGATGACGACGAGCGCCGCGACCGTCGCGGCCCCGCCGACGACGGCGAGCCGGACGTCGCCGGATCGGGAGAGGTCGAGCTCGGAGAGCCCGGCCCCGGCGACGACGACCGCGACGACCCGCGGCGTCTGCCCGAGCACCGACCCGATCAGGAACTCGCGGAGACGCACGCCGGCGGCGGCCATCACCAGGTTCGTCCCCGCGAACGGCATCACCGGCGAGAGCCGCACCAGCGCGATCAGTCCGATCGTCCGGCCGCGGCGCTCGACCAGCGCCCGGTGCACCGCCGCGGCCCGCGGGCGCCGGTCGAGGAGGAGGAGCGCCCGGTCGCGGGTGAGCCGTCTCAGCACGAGGAAGCCGAGCGCCGCCGCGCCGACGATCCCGAGGAGCGCCGCCCCCGTCCCGAGGACCGCTCCGAACCGCATCCCCGCGACCAGCGACGTCGCGTGCGTCGGAACGAGCGACAGCCCGGCCAGGACGACGGTGGCGACGACGATCGCGGCCAGCGCGCCGAGACCCGAGAGACCCTCGAGCGGCGGGTACCAGTCGTCCGCGGTCGCGACGAGGAGCAACGCGCCGGCGAGCGGCCCGAGGACCATGAACGCCGCCAGGGGGCCGATCGCCCCGAGCTCGACGATCGCGGCGAGGAGGCGCCGCGGACCGCGGACTACCACTCCTCGATCGCGCGCTTGATGCGCGGACCGAACCAGTCGTACTCCTTCAGGAAGGCGTCGTGGCCGTACATCGACGAGAGGATCTCGTGCCGGCACTCGCGCCCGTGGTTCTCGAGGAGATGCGCGAGGTGGAGCTGCTCGCTCGCGGGGATGAGCATGTCGCGGTCGACGCCGAGGATCAGGGTCTTCGCGGTGATCCGCAGCACCCCGTCCGCGTACGTCGGCTGGCCCGCCCCGAGGTCCATCATGTCCATGCAGCGCGAGAGGACGAGGTAGCAGTTCGCGTCGAACCGGTGCGTGAACCGCTTCGCCTGGTGCGCGAGGTACTGCTCCACCTCGAACGCCAGGTCCTCGTAGCTGCGCGGCTTGTCGGGGTTCCAGTCGAACCGCTGGTTGAACTCGTCGCGCGAGCGGTACGTGATCGTGCCGAGCTCGCGCGCGATCGCGAGTCCGCGGACCGGCGCGCGGTCGGGTTCGTACCAGCCGTCCCGATAGTCCGGATCGAGCAGGATGGCGAGCCGGCCGACCCGCCGGAGCGCGACCGTCCCCGGCGTCGTCTTGCCGGTCGAGACGATCGTGATCAGGACGTCGAGGCGGTCGGGGTGGAGCGCGCCGAACTGCAGCGCCTGCATCCCCCCGAGGCTCGAGCCGATCACGGCGTGGACCTTGTCGAGGCCGAGGTGGTCGAGCAGCAGGGCGTGGACGTTCGCCTGGTCGGCCGGCGTGATCTGCGGGAAGTGCGGCCCGTACTTCCGCCCGGTCCGCGGGTCGACGCTGACCGGACTCGTGGTGCCGAACGGCGAGCCGAGGATCGACGCGCAGATCACGCGGAACCGGTCGGTGTCGATCCCGTGCCCCGGGCCGATCATCGACTCCCACCACCCCGGCTCGGGGTCGTCCGCCGAGGAGCGCGCGTGGCACGAGGCGGAGAGCGCCGGCATCACCATGATCGTCCGCTCGGGCGGGGCGTTCTCGTCGCCCCACTCCTCCCAGACGATCTCGAGCTCGGGCAGCGCGTGCCCGAGGTCGAGCCGGAACTCCTCTTCGATCTTGATCTTCGGCATGGGGATCAGGCTAGCGGCGACGCCGGTTCAGACCAACAGCTCGGAACGCAGGACGGTGACCGCGTCGCCGGCCAGCTCGACCCGGTCCCCGAGGACCGTCACCCCGAGCGTCCCGCCCCGCGGCGACGCCTGCCGGGCCGTGATCGGGTTCTTGCCGAGACGCTCGACCCAGTGCGGGCCGATCGCGCAGTGGGCGGAGCCGGTGACCGGATCCTCGTCGATCCCGCTCCCCGGGGCGAAGAACCGCGACACGACGTCCCACTCCTCCCCCTCCTCCGCCGGCGCGGTCAGGATCACGCCGCGGACCGCGAGCGCGCCGAGCCGCCGGTGGTCCGGCGCCGCGGCGCGGACCTCCGCCGCCGCGCCGACCTCGACGAGGAAGTCGAACCGCGTCCTCCCGACGAACACGGCGTCCACGCCGAGGGCTTCGAGCAGGCCGTCGGGCGGGGAGTCCTCCGCCGCCGGAGCGGCCGGGAAGTCGAGGACGATCGCGCGTCCCGCGCGGCGCGCGCGGAGCTCTCCGCTCTTCGTGTGGAACCTCAGGACCTCGTCGGCGGATGCCGCGGCCGTCTCGAACAGGACGTGCGCGCTCGCCAGCGTCGCGTGGCCGCAGAGCCCGGCCTCGACGGTCGGCGTGAACCAGCGGAGGTCGTACGCGCCGTCGTCCCGCCGGACGAGGAACGCGGTCTCCGACAGGTTCATCTCGCGGGCGACCCGCTGCATCCAGTCGTCCTCCCTCGGCGCCGGCAGCACGAGGACCGCGGCGGGGTTCCCCGTGAACGGCGTGTCGGTGAAGGCGTCGACCGTGTGCAGGACGAGGGGCATGGCGGGCTCCGTCAGGGGGAGGAGAGACGCTCGAGCACGCGCCGCGCGAGCGCCGGCAGCGTCGGGTCGCGCGCGCCGAGGACGAGGACGACGTCTCCGTCGCGCGCGGTCGCCCGGACCTCGTCGATCCAGCGGTCGCGTTCGACGGCGAGGGCGGCGGGCGTGCCGCGCCGGACGAGGGCGGCGACGAGATCGTCCGAGGCGACGTCGCGCGACACCGTCCCGCCGGCGAAGTAGATCGGCGCCAGCCAGAGCCGATCGTCCGGGCGGACCGCCTCCGCGAACGCGTCGATCAGCTCGTCCTTCAGGAAGCGGGTCGGGGCGAACCCGTGCGGCTGCCACCAGGCGAGGACGCGTCCGCCGCGACCGGCGGCCGTCTCGAGGACGGCGCGGAGCTTCCGCGGGTTGTGCGCGAAGTCGTCGACCACGACCACGCCGCGCGCCTCGCCGATCCGCTCGTACCGGCGATGGACGCCGCGGTACGCGCGGAGCGCCTTCGCGGACGTCCGCGGGTCGACCCCGACCGCCGCCGCGACCGCGATCGCCGCCCGCGCGTTCTCGGCGTTGTGCCGGCCGGGGAGCGGGAGTTCGACCGGGACGCCGTCGACCTCGAACCGGACCCGGTCCGCCTCGAGCGTCGGCTCGTCCTCCAGCGCGTACACGACCGCGCCGTCCCGCAGCGGCTCGAGCGGGGCGTCGCCGCTCACCAGGAACGTCCCGCGGACGTGCTCCCGGTACGCGCGGTACTGCTCGAGGACCGCCTCGTCCGGCATGTGGTCGCGGTGGAGGTTCAGGACGACGCCGACCTCCGGGCGGTGCTTCACGAGCGACCCGTCGCTCTCGTCCGCCTCGAAGACGAGCGGGCCGGCGCCGCGCCACGCGTTCCCGAGCCGGCCCTGCTCGAGGAGCGACACGAGCCGGCCGCCGGTGATCAGTCCCGGATCCCGCCCCGCGTGCCGGAGGATCTCGAACACCATCGCGGTGACCGTCGACTTGCCGCTCGAGCCGGCGATCCCGATCGACGGTCCGGACGAGACGAGGGCGGCGAGGAGGTCGGCGCGGTGGACGATCGGCACGCCGCGCTCGCGAGCGCGGACGAGGTCCGGGATCGCCGCCTCGACCGCGGTCGACGCGACGACGACGTCCGCGCCGTCGACCCCCGACCCGTCCTGCGGAACGACCTCGACCCCGGCCGCCTCGAGCGCGCCCCGCTCCTCGACCAGCCCCCCGCCGTCGATCCCGCGGTCCGATCCGCTCGCGCGCCCCCCGCCGAACGCCCGGTGCTGCGCCAGCGCGCTCATGCCGCTCCCGCCGACCCCCACGAAGTGGAGGACGGCGCGCGGGTCGTCGAGGTGGTCGGTCCAGGCGGGCATGGGAGGGTCGTGCGAGGCCCCAACGTGAATCGAGCGCGAGTGTAGGGTAGCTTTGTCCGCATGCCCGAGGCGTTCGTCCGAACCAACTTCCCCGCCGTCTCTCGCGTCCGCATCAAGGACTACAAGAGCATCGGACTCTGCGACGTCTCCTTGAAGATGGTCACCCTCCTCGTCGGACGGAACGGAGCCGGCAAGAGCAACTTCCTGGACGCCCTCAACTTCGTCGCCGACGCGCTTCGCACGACGCTGGACCACGCCATCCGTGACCGAGGGGGCGTCGATGCAGTCCGCCGAAAGAGCAAGGGACACCCTCGGAACATCGCGATCGAGCTCGAGCTGAGACCGACGGAAGACCAGTTCGCTCGGTACGGATTCGAGATCGCCGCCAAGTCACCGAACTCGTTCGAGGTGAAGCAGGAAAGGCTCGACCTCTATCGGCCCGGAGTCTCCGATCGGATCGCAGGCTTCGTGCGCAGAGGTCTGAAGTTCGCGGACGCGACCGAGAAGATGCCAGCCGTGCTCCCGGATCGTCTGGCGATGGTCACCGCATCGGGATTCGAGCTGTTTCGCCCGACTTATGATCTGTTGACTTCGATGGGCTTCTACAACCTGAACCCCGAGTCCATGAAGGACGTCCGCGCTCCGGACCCGGACGAGGTGCTGCGGCCGGACGGCGCGAACATCGCCAGCGTCATCGGGCGCCTCAAGGACCGAGAGCCGCAGACGATCGAACGGATCAACGAGTACCTCTCCCGCATCGTGCCCGACGTGACCGGCGTGAATCGCAGGTCTCTCGGGCCGAAGGAGACGCTCGAGTTCCACCAGCGCGTCCGGGGAGACGAGAACCCCCGGAGCTTCTACGCGAGCAGCATGTCCGACGGGACTCTGCGGGCGCTGGGGGCGCTCGTGGCCGTCAAGCAGCTCGATGCTCCGAACGGCCACGTCCGTCTGGTCGGGATCGAGGAGCCGGAGACGGCCCTCCACCCGGGCGCGGCCGGCACCCTGATGGACGCGCTGAAGGAGGGGTCCGCGCGGACTCAGGTCCTCGTCACGACGCACGGCGTCGACCTACTCGACGAGGCGGACATCTCGACGGACGAGCTGCTCGTCGTCGTGTCCCGGAACGGCACGACCGAGATCGCGCCCGTCGACCAGGCGAGCCGCACGGCGATTCGCGATCATCTCTACCGAACGGGGGAGCTGCTGCGCATGGATCAGCTCGAGCCGGACGAAGCCGACTTGCGACGGCAGAGGCAGACCGTCCTCTTCGAGACCAAGCGTCCGGCGTGACCTGCGTCATCGTTCCCATCGTCGAGGGGCACGGAGAAGAGGCGGCCGTTCCTCACCTGATCCGCCGCATCTCCGGAGAGCTGTGCTCCCGTTGGGACGTCGAAGTCTCGAAGCCGATTCGACAGCCTCGGTCACGCCTGCTCATGGAGGCGACCAACTCGGGCCCTGGATACCTGGAGAAGGCGATCCGCCTCGCAGAGCTCAAGCTCGCGCAGCGCGGCGGCCGCGGCTTCGTCCTGGTGTTGGTCGACGCTGACGATGACTGCCCCGCCAAGGTCGTGGGCGACTTGCTCCCCCGCCTCGGGCCGAACGTCAGCCTTGTCCTCCCCAACCCGGAGTTCGAGACGTGGTTCGCGGCCTCCGCGGAGGCCCTCGATGGCCTTCTGAACGTCGACGCCGCACCGGAAACGCCCGAGCGAGATCGCCTCGGCAAGGCGTGGGTTCGGCATCGGTTCGCGCGAGGACGATACAGCGAGAGCGTGGACCAGGTCAGGCTGGCTCACCGGATCGACTTGGCCTTCGCTCGTGAGCGCAGCCCATCCTTCGACAAGCTCTGCCGAGAAGTCGAACGCCGACTCGCTGAGACTCCTCCCGACTGAGATTCGTGGCGGCTCCCGTCGCGCGCCCGCGCGTCCCTTCCGTCCTCCGAACGGAAGAGGTCCGCCATGAACCGCATCGTCCTCCCTCTCGTCCTCCTCTCCGCGGGCGTCCTCGCCGAGCGCGCCGACGGCGCGAAGCGGAAGGTTCCGCAGCAGTATCCGACGCTCCAGGCCGCGATCGCCGCCGCCGCTCCTCACGACGTCGTGGTCGTCGGCGCGGGGACGTACACGGAGAGCCTCTGGATCCAGGACGTCGCCGACGTCCGGATCCGCGGCAAGAAGGGGGCCGTCCTCGACGGCGGCGGCGGGCCCGCCGCGATCACCCTGCTGAACTGCCAGCGGGTCACCGTCGAAGGCCTGACGATCCGGAACGCCGACGTCGGGATCGCGACCCAGTTCGTCCAGGGGTCGACGGTCGACGACTGTCGTTTCCTCGACGTGGCGGACGTCGCGATCGAACTCTTCCTCGCCGCCGCCTGCCGCGTCGTCGACTCCCGCGTCACCGACGTCTCCGGGGGCGGCGTGCGGATCGAGCAGTCGACGGGCTGCGTCGTCGAGCGGACCCGGTTCCTCGGGGTCGAGGACGACGCCGTCACCGTGAGCGGCTCGATGCACTCGATCCTCGACAACCGGTTCGTCGATTGCGGTCACATCGGAATCCGGGTCGGGGACTCCGGCGTCCCCGGGGAGTCGACGCTGGTGGCGGGGAACGTCCTGACCGCGTGCGGCAGCGAGTCGATCCAGGTGAGGGTGGGGTCGACCGGCGTGACGGTTCTCTCCAACCGGATCCGGAAGGCGAAGGACGACGCGATCCACGCCGGCGACTCCGTCGAGTGGGTCGTGATCGCCGCGAACGTGGTGAAGAAGGCCTCGGGCAGCGGGATCCTCTTCCACGCCGACGAGTCGATCGTTCGGAAGAACCGGATCGTGAAGGCGGGTGGCGACGGGATCCTCGTCGGGGCGTCGACGCACCAGACGCAGTTCGAGGCGAACCGGGTCCGGAAGTGCGCGAACGACGGCTTCCTCGTCGACGCGTCGGGGAACTCGTTCGTCGGGAACCGCGCGCGGAAGAACGCGGCCTTCGACCTCCACGACCTGAGCGGTCCGGCCGCGAACGCGTACATCGACAACGTCTTCGGAACCACCCACTGATCGCACCCTCTCGCCGGAGCCCCGAGCCATGAAACGTCCCCTGATCTCCCTCGCCCTCCTCGCCTCGCTCGTCGCCGCGGATGCCGCCGGCGCCAAGCTGAAGGTGCCGAAACAGTTCCCGACCATCCAGGCCGCGGTCGACGCCGCGGGGCCGGGCGACACGATCGTGATCGCCGCCGGGACGTACGTCGAGTCCGTGAACGTCGAGCTCGCGAACGACCTCCTCCTCCGCGCCAAGGGGAAGGTGGTCGTCGACGGCGCCGGCGGCGTCTACGCGCTGCGCCTCCACGGCGCCAACGACCTGAGGGTCGTCGGCCTGACGCTGCGGAACGCCGACTACGGCGTCCTGCTCGGTCTCTCGACGAACGTCGAACTCGACGACTGCGTCGTCCGGGAGACGGCGATCGCCGGCGTCTCGATGGGGATGTGCTCCGGCTCCCGGGTCGTCGACTCCACGGTGCGCGACTCGGCGGGCCACGGCGTCACCTTCACCCTCTCCAGCGGATGCTCGGTCGAGCGGACGCGCATCCGCGACGTCGGCGGGAACGGCGTCGACGGCTCGGGGAGCACCATCTCGATCCTCGACAACCGGATCGAGAAGACCGGCGGTCACGGCGTGCGGCTCGGCGGCTCGGAGGCGGCCACCGCGTGGCTCGTCGCCGGGAACGACCTCCGCGACCTCGCGGACGACGGCGTCTTCCTCTCGGAGGGGAGCGGGAGCTCGATCCTCCAGAACTCGATGCGCCGCGCGACGGACGCGGGGGTCGACTCGTTCGATGCGAACTCGGCCTTCCTGATCGCGGGGAACGTCGTGTCGAAGTCGGGCCGCGGCCTCACCCTCCGCGCCACCGACTCGATCGTCCGCGAGAACGTGGTGAAGAAGTCGTCGCTGCAGGGGATCGTGATCCCGGCCCCGGGCCAGGGACTCCTGCTCGACGGGAACGCCGTGACGAAGAGCACCCTGGAGGCCTTCCTCGTCCTGGGGATCGGGAACACGCTCGCCCACAACACGGCGAAGAAGTCGAAGGGGGGCGACCTCGTCGACGGGACCGTGCCGGGCTCGAACCTCTACGTGGCGAACGGCTTCGACGCGCCTTGACGCTCCGTGCCGCGCCGACGACGCCCCGGGGGCTCGCGCTCCGGGGGCGTCGTCGTTCTTCGCCCCGCCCCCGAAATCCGTGGCGGCTCCCGGTCCGCGACCGCACGACCCTCTCGTCCATCGAACGAAGAGGTCCATCATGAACCGCGCCCGCCTCCCTCTCCTCCTCACCGCGCTCGCCGTCACCCTCCCCCTCGCGGAGGACGCCCTCGCCGCGAAGCGGAAGGTTCCGCAGCAGTACGCGACGATCCAAGCCGCCGTCGACGACGCCGGTCCCGGCGACGTCGTCCTGATCTCGCCCGGGGTCCATCCGGAGACCGTCATGATCATCGGCAAGCAGGACCTCGTCCTCCGCGGGAAGGGGAAGGCCGTGATCGACGCCGGCGGGGCGGCGGCGGCGATCCTCCTCCAGGGGACGAACGACGTGCGGATCGAGAACCTCCGCCTCCGGAACGCGGTGGTCGGCGTCGACGCGAACCTCTGCGGCGACCTCGTGGTCGAGGGCTGCCGGGTGACGGACGTCACGAGCTCCGCCCTCCACCTGGAGTTCTGCGCGGGCGCCCGGGTGACCGGCTGTCGGATCGCGGGAAGCGAGTCGCACGGCATCCTCCTGCGCGATTCGACCGGATGTCTCGTCGACGGCTGCCGGATCTCGAACGTCGCGTTCTACGCCGTCGCGATGTCCGGATCGGCCCACTCGATCGTCGGGAACGAGGTCGAGCAGTGCGGCTCCTACGGCGTTCGCGTCGGCCTCTCCATGACGGCGGCCACCTCGTGCCTCGTCGCCGAGAACCGGATCGAGTCGGTCGGGGGCACGGGCGTGCTCGTGACGAACTGGTCGACCGACGCCTCGGTGATCGACAACGTCCTCGTCGACACGGGCGGGGACGGCGTCTACGCCAACCCCGCGTGCGACGGAGCGGTCGTCGCCGGCAACGTGATCCGCCACGTCGCGGACAGCGGCGTCGAGATCCACGCCGAGGACGCGGTCGTGGCCGAGAACCTCGTCAAGTCGGCCGCCGACCGGGGGATCGACCTCACCCCCAACGCCACCGGCGCGCTCGTCGCCGGCAACCGGATCAAGAAGCCGACCGCCGAGGGGATCCGGGTCGCGGGGAGCGGCAACGCGTTCGTCGGGAACGAGGTGAAGAAGAGCGGCGGCGTCGCCCTGAGCGACGAGGCGGGTCCCGGCGCGAACTACTACGTCGGGAACAGCTTCGACGGGCCGTGAACGTCCGCGCCCCTACGGGCGGGTCGTCCAGGTGACGCCGTCGACCGCGTTCCCTTCGGGGTCGGTGAACCGCGCCATCACGCGACAGTAGTAGTCGGCGTTCTCCATCTTCAGGAGGAGGCCGACGCGCCCCTTCGGGAGCGAGAGCGGCACGCGGATCTCGGTCTTCAGGTCGTGGTGGTGGTCCTCGTGGACGAGCGCCCCGTCGACGAGGACGCGCACGCCGTCGTCGGCGTCGAGCCAGAGCAGGACGTCGCGGGGCGCGTTCGACTCGATCCAGGTGAACGCGTACGTCACGGCGTTCACGACCCCCGCGCCGTCGCCCGCCTCCTGGAGGTCGACGAGGTCGGTCTCGGAGGTGAACGCCGACCACCGCTTCCGGCCGGCCCGCCCTCCCGCCCGCGGCTTGACGCGCGCCTCCTTCACGAAGTCGATCGTCAGTCCGTCGTCCGCGGCCCGGTCGAACGGGAACGACCCGGCGACCAGCCACTCGCGGATGCACGGCGCGGAGCGATCCGGCGTCAGGCCGTACCCCTCGAGCCGCGGGTTGTCCTCGCGGCGCGCCTCGCCTCCGGCGCCCTCCCGCTCGGCGGGCATCGTGAGCGACGCCTTCCGCAGGAACAGCAGCGCGAAGCAGGTCTGCTCGGTCCGCCCCCACCCGCCGTCGTCCGCCTGCTGGCGGATCAGGAAGTTCGCCCCGTCGTCGTACCAGTCCTCCCCCGCGACCTCCTCCAGCCCGTAGAAGACCGCGTACCGCTCGAGCCCGTACAGGTAGTAGTGGAGGTTCATCTCGCTGCGGGAGATCCCGTCGACGTTCGCCTCGACCGTGTAGTTCCGGCCGATCCACTCCTGCGCCCGCTTCACCGCCTTCCGCGCCTCGCGCAGGTCCTTGCCGGCCTTCCCGGACCCCTTCAGCTCCAAGCGGCAGAGCTCGACCATCGCCAGCCCGGCGACGGTCATCGACGAGGAGGTCCTCGAGCCCGGCTTGTAGCAGAACCCGCCGTCCTGGTTGTGGCACCGGAGGATCCCCGCGAGCGCGTCCGCCCAGACCTCGCGCGCCCCCTTCGGCGCCCGGTCGTAGAGCGACGCGGCGCGGAGCCCGAGCAGCGCGTACTGCGTGTTCGACAGGTCCGGATCCCCCGTCGGGTACCCCCACAGCTTCGCCGGCCCGTTCATCACGAGGGCGAGCCACTCGGCGAGCGGGTCCATCTCCGCGACCAGCGGCGAGCGCGGGCCGAGCGCGTGCAGGAGGAGCAACGTGACGCCGGTCTCGTACGTCGACCGCGTCGCGAGCGCCCCTCCCTCACGCGTCCCCCGCCGCTCGACCAGCCCGCGCCGCAGCCACTCGAGGCCGCGCGCGACGTCCGGGTGCGACGCGGGAAGTCCGGCGTGCAGGAGCGCGAGCAGCGAGAGCGCCGTCCGACCGTGCGGGTGGACCTTGTCGTCCTTCCCCCACGACCCGTCCTCGGCCTGCTCATCCAGGAGCCGCCGCACCGCGAGGTCGATCGCGCGGTTCACCCGGACCTCGAGCGGCTCCTCGTCCGCTCGGGCGGGCGAGAGGATCGCGACGACGAGGAACGACAGCGACGCGAGCCGGGGGCGCATTCCCTCGATCGTACCGGTCGACTACTCCGCGCCGATCCGCTCGATCGCGTCGATCCGCACCTCTCCCGCGCCGTCCCGCTCCGGGTCGGCGTAGCGCGGACTCCGGACGCGGACCCGGCTCTCGTCGTCCGGCGCGCCGGCCTCGACGAGGAGGCGCCGGACCTCCTCCAGCCGCAGGCGCGCGAGCTCGACGCAGCCGTCGCGGGTCCGCCGCTCCGCGTAGCGCGGCTCGTCGCGGCGGACGATGTCGAGGATCCGGTCGAGCGCCGCCTCGGTCGCCACGAGCTCGCGATCGAGCGCCCGCAGCCGCTCCCTCGCCTCCCGCGCCGCATCCCCGCGCCCGGTGGCGAACGCCGCCCGCGCCTCCGACTTCCGGTCGGTCCGCGCGTCGAGGATCGCCCGCTTGTGATCGCGCAGCCGCGCCGCCAGCGCCAGGGCGTCGTCGCGCGACGGGTTCGAGCGCTCGGCGACCCGCTCCCGATCGCCCGTCCCGAGGTCGTGGGACAGCACGACGGAGAGGGTCGGCTCGGCCGCCAACCTCGCCGCCACGTCGGCGATCGCCTCCCGACCCTCCCGGTCGGGGAACGCGCTCGCGACCGGGAACGTCACCGGGTCGGAGGAGGCGGGCGCGGCCTCCTCCTCCCCGCCCCCGAAGCCGACGAGGCGTCCCGCGCTGGCGCCGACCCGCAACGGCGACTGCGCCACCGCGGTCCCGACCAACCGCGTCAGCGTCCCGACGGCGGTCGAGGCGATGTTGGTCAGCGAGACCCCGTCCGGACCGAGCGTGAAGTCGAGCGGGATCCGGATCGCCCCCGACGAGTCGCGCAGCACGAAGACGACCGCGTCGAGCGGAGCGGGGAGCTTCAGCCAACGGGAGATCGGCCCGTCCGGCGGCTCGGAGACCGAGAGGTCGGTCAGGGTCACGCGAGTCCTCGTGTCGAGGGCGCCGTCCTCGCCGAACCGGAGCTCCGTCCCGAGGTCGAGCAGCCCGTCGGTCAACGTCACCCCGCCCCCCGCCACCTCGCCGCGGAGGTTCGACAGTTCGAGCGCCGAGACGCTCGCCTTCACCATCCCCGTCGGCGCCGGCGCGAGCGCGAGCCGGCCGGTCGCGAATGCCTCGCCGAGCGCCGGCCGCCGCGGCGCCCCCTCCAACGGCAGCTCGACCTCACCCGCGCGCAGGAAGAGGCTGAACCCGAACGGGACCCCCTCGGTCAGCGTGCGCGTGCTGAACTCCCGCACCTCCAACTCGACGTCTCGCAGCGGGAGACGGAGCGGGGGGTCGACCGCGCGGTCCTCGATCCGGAACGCGCCGTCGGTCACCACGAGGGAGTCGAGCCGGGTCGCGGGACCGGACGGGGCGTCCCCGCCCGCCGCCACGGCCTCCTCCGCCTCCGCCACCGCCTCGCTCAGCGTCGCGTCCGGCTCGACGACCTCCTCCGGCGGCGGCGCGGGGAGCGTGACGCCGGCGACGACGAGTCCGTCGGACGTCCTCGCCACGCCGCCCCGCGGCCGGACGAGCTCGATCGCGCGGACGTGGACGTCGCCGGACGGTGCGACCCGCGCGACGTCGACCCGCAGCTCGTCGAAGCCGAACAGCTCCGCCTCTTCCGGCGGACGCGCCTCGTCGCGGAGGGAGACGCCCTCGACGCGCAGCTCGGCCCCGAAGCCGTTCGCGAAGGAGAAGTCGAGCGGACCGCGCCGCCGCGCCGAGACCGACGCGGCGAGGCGGGCGGCGAACGTCCCCCGGCCGATCTCCGAGGCGTCGACCGTCTCGGCGAGCGCCGGCAGGACCGATTCGAGCGCCGCTCCGTCGATCCCCTCGACGTCGAGCGCCGCCTCGAGCGCCGGCTCGAGCGCGAACGGCGACAGCGTGAGCTCCGCGGCGAGGGCCGAGACGAGCGGCGGCATCCCCCCGCGGAGCGACAGCTCGAGCGGCGGGCTCGCGACGGGATCCTCGGGATCGACCGACACGCCGCCCCGCGACTCGAGCGAGAACCCCTCGAGCACCAGGGGCGTCGGGCGCGCCGCCCGCTCGTCCCGGAAGGCGAGCCGCTCCGCCCCGATCTCGATCGCCCCGATCGACAGACGAGGGAGGGGCGATCGGGACGGAGGGGCGGCGGGCGGGACGGACACCTCCGACGACGGCGCTTCGGCGGACGGCGCGTCCCCGGCCTGCGTCGGAGCGAACCGCAGTCCGGCGACCCGGAGCGCTCCGTCGGCGTCGACCCGAGCCTCGCCGTGGATCCCCTTCCAGACCAGGTGCTCGACGTCGAACACCCGGGCGTCCGGGTCGAGCCGCGGGGCGCGGAACGAGAGCGACTCCCACCCGAGCTCCGGCGCGCCGTCCGCCCGCGCGCGGAGCTCGACGTCCGCGACCTCGACCGAGAGAGACCGCCCCCCCGCCGGCGCCGCCGCGTCGGCCGCCTCCACCCGGGCCCGGAGGAGACCGCCGTCGAACGTCGAAGCGGTCGAGGGAGGGAGGTACGCGGCGAGCGGGCCGATCGCCAGCCCGTCGCCGGCGATCGTCACGCGCGCCTCGGTCCGCTCCGGCGTCCGCACGACGTCCCCGTCGAGACGCACCGTCGCGCCGGTCTCCACGACCTCCACCGCGGCCTCGAAGGAGGGGATCCCGCCGTCCGGCCCGAGCGAGAGCTCCTCGAGCGACGCCTCGAGACGCACCGTCGAGCGGACCGGCGGCGAGACCGCGTCGTCGTCGAACCCCGCCTCGATCCGCCGCAGCCGGACCGCGCCGACCCGGACCGACGTCCCGGTCCGCGCCGTCCCCGAGGGCCCGTCGTCCCTCTCCGGACCGGCCGAGGGGGCCCCCGAGGACGGTTCGGGTGCGTCTCGACCACCGCCGCCGCCCGGGAACCGGAAGCCGAGGGCCGTCAGCGATCCGTCGCCCGCGCGCGCCGCCCGCGTGGTGAGACCCTCGGCCCGCACCTCCCGGACGTCGACCCGGCCCGATCCGATCGTCGCCTCGACGACCGCCGCCTCCTCCAGCGCGAGCAGGGTCTCCCCGGCGTCCCGGAGCGAGACGCCGGAGAGCCGGGCGTTCGCCGTCGTGCCGTCCTCCGAGAACCGGACGTCGGCCTCGACGCGCGCCTCGAGGACGCCGTCGGAGAGGACCGGCTCGGCGCCCGCGAGGAACGGCGCCGCGGCCCGACCGGTCAGCCCCGTCCCTCGCAGGTCGAGGGCGACCGCGAACGCTTCGTCCCGCGGGCCGGCCGTCCCCGCGACGACGAACTCCTCGGCGAACCGGGGCACGACGACGCGGAATCGGATCCGGCTCGGCCCGCCGTCGGGGACGCCGAACTCGAACTCCTCCACGTCGAGCGTGGTGGAGGCGACGCGCAACTCCCGCTCCTCGTCCCCTTCGACGCGCAGCGTGAGCTCGTCGGCGCCGAGGCGGAGCCGGTCGATCACCACCGCCGGCGGCGAACCGGCGGCCTCCGGGGGCGACGCCTCCTCCGCGGCCGGGGCGAGATCGTCGGACCGCGCTCCGCCGGCGCCCGCCCCCCCGAAGCGGAACCCGAGCGCGCGCACCGCCCCTCCCTCCTCCTTCACCGCGTCGAGCGCGACCCCCCCGACCTCGACGTCGGCGACCTCGATCCGCTCGGGCGCCACGATGAGATCGCGCACGCCGACCGCACCGATCCGGAGGAGCTCCCGGTCGCCGTCCCGGACGCGGAGGTCGTCGATCCGCGCCGAGACCCGGGGCGGGCCGGCGTCGGTCGGGGCGACCTCCCCTGCCGCGGCGAGCGACAACGCCCCGTCCTCGAGCTCCGATTCGATCCCCGCCGCCGCGAGCATCCCCGCGAGCGCGTCCGGAGCGAGGCCGGCGGCGGCCACGTCGACTCGGAAGGTCTTCTTCTCGGCGAACGGCGCCGCCGTCCCCGCGAGGGTCAGCGAGTCGAACAGCCGCTCCGCCGCCAGCCGCGCCGACAGCTCGATCGTCCCGTCGCCGGCGCCGACCCGGGACGCGTCGGCGAGCACCTCCTCGACCCGCAGCGCCAGTTCGACCGGTGGCCGCACGCTCTCGTCGCGCCACTCGATGCGTCCCCCCTCGAGCGCGATCGTGCCGAGCCTCGGGGACGGCGCCGCGCCGGCGGTCGCGTCCGCTCCTTCCGCGGTCGCGTCCGCTCCGGCACCCTCCGGGCCGGGCGCCGCGTCACGAACGAGCAGCCCCGCCACCGCGAGCGCGCCGTCCTCGGTGCGGGCCGCCCGGGCGCGCGGTCCCTCGACCCGGACCTCGTCGATCGAGAGCGCCCCTCCGCGCGTCCGCGCCGCGCGGACCTCGAGCCGGTCGAGGCCGACCGCCTCCGCGCCGTCGGCGGCGAGCCGGACTCCCGACAGCGCGAACCCCGTCTCCAGACGCTCCCGCTTCTCCCCGGTGGCCCGGGCGTCGAGCGTCGCGTCGAGGGCGAAATCGATCGACTCGGCCCGCGGGTCGACGCCGAACGGCTCCAGGTACGCGGCCACCGGCCGGAGATCGAGCCCGTGCATGCGGGCGCCGAGCGACGCCCTCAGGTGCTCGGGGGACGCGTCGACGGTCCCGCGGACGTGCAGCACGGCCAGGACCCGCGACATGTCGACCGTCAGTCCGAGGGTCCCCTCCCGGTCCGGGTCGCCGATGTCCGACACCCGCAGCGTCAGCTCGGCCTCGCCGACGAACGGCGGCGAGGCGAGGGCGTCCTCGAGGTGGACGCGGACGTGCTGCGCCCGGAGCGCGTCGATCCGGACCGGGATCGAGAGGTCGAACGGCCCTTCGTCCGGCGCGGTCCCCTCGTCCGGTTCCTCCTCCGGCCGTTCGTCGGAGCTCGCGAGACGATCGAACGGCGCCCACTTCCCGTCGGCCGTCCGCGCGAGCCGGAGGACGGCGCCATCGATCTCCAGACGACGAACCCGCGGCTCGCCGACCAACAGCCGGAGCACCGCGACGTCGACGTCGGCGTATTCGACGCGGAGGACGGCGGCGCTCCCCTCCTCGATCGGGAGGACCGCGAGATCTCGCACCCGGACGTCGCCGGCGAGCAGTCCGAGGTCGATCGATTCGACCTCGACCCGGAGGCCGTGGGCCCGCGCGACGCGGTCGAGGATCCACGGGAGCAGGAGGCCGAGCGCGACGCGGAGCACGATCAGGACGAGGAGCAGGACGACGAGCCAGCGGACGAAGCGCCGGCGCCGGCGGGGCGGCGCGTCCCCGGCGGCCGCGGGACGGGGCGCGGGGTCACTCATCTCCCGCCTCCGGCGCGTCGCCGACGTCCGGCGCCCGTTCGTCCGCTCCGACCTCGTCCCGCTCCTCCGACTCCCGGCGGAGCGCGGCGCGGCGCTCCTCCCGGGGACCGAGCGGGTCGAACCCCTCCGGCGCCTCGCCGAGGGCGACGAGCCAGTCGTACGCCCGCACGCGCGCCGCCGGGTCGAGATCGGTCAGGTAGGCGCGGTTCTCGGTGAGCACGCGGTGGTCGAGGGCCTCCGCCCCGTCGGCCCGCCGGACGGCGTGGAACAGCACCTCGGGGAATCGGCCGAGCTCGCCGCAGTGCCGGACGAGCACCGCTTCCGCGACCACGTCGCCCTTCTTCGCCGCGGCGATCAGCCCCTCGTACGCCGCCTGCTCGAGGAGCCAGGTGAGCGCCGCCCCGAACAGCGGGACGCCCTCCTCCTCCAGCTCGACGACGACCTCCCGGGCGACCCGGTCGACGATCTCGTCGGAGCCGGTCAGCGCCACCTCCTCGGCCACCTCGGCGCTCGAGCGCCCCGCGAGGTAGGCGAGCGCGCTCCGCTGCTGCTCGGGTCTCTCGAGCCCCGCCAACGCCTCCCGGGCCCCCGGCCACAGCGGGAGCGGAGCGGGCGGCGGCGCCTCCGGAGACCGGCTCGACATCAGCGCGTCCCGCGTCCGCGCGACCGCCGCCTCGTGCTCCGCGAGCTCCGCGGCGGGCGGCGTCCGGTCGAGGCGAACGGTCAGGACGATCGCCGCCGTGTCGTCCGCGAACGGAGACGGCACGACGAACGCCGCCTCGCCGGAGTCGAGCGGGAAGAGCGCGAGCTCGCGGCGGGCGACCCGCGCCTCCTCCTCGGCGGGAGCGGAGACCCCGGCCAGCACGAGCCCGACCTCCAGCGCGCCACCCCCTCCCCCGGCGCGATGCACCCAGACCTCGATCTCGTCCCGGATCGGCGCGGAGGCCGACGGCGCCTCTCGGAGGAGCCGGCTGGCCAGGCGCGCGCCCGCGGTCGTCCCGGGGGCCACGGCGGTGCGGACGAGGCCGAGATCGGCCGTTCGCCCGAGCGCCCCGTCCTCGAGCGCCTCCTCGAGCGCCCGGACGTCGTCGCCGTCCGCCGAGAACCGCACGCCGCTCGTGCGCCGCGGCGTCGGCAACAGGAGGTCGTGCCCCTCGAGCGGGGAGACGAGCCGGGCCTCGACCGCCGCCGGACGGAGGACGTCCTCGGAGAACGCCTCCGTCGCGACCCCGCGCACGATCACGGCCGCGAACGCCTCCGGCGGCGGCGGCGGACCGGGCTCGGCGCCGCCTCCGAGCGGCGGACCGGTGAACGCGCGCGCCTCGAACGTGACCTCGGGCCCGACGAACGGCGGCGGTTCGGGGGTCGAGCGGCAGGCGGAGAGGCCGAGGAGGACGGAGACCGAGACGGACCACCCCGCCGACCCGCGGCGGCGGTGCGGCCGGCGACGTCGAGGTTCCCGGGCGTTCTCGCGGGTCGTTTCCACGCCTCCGTTCTACAGGGCTCGATGGCGCGCGGCGCGGGGGAGACGGTGACGTTCGAAGCATGCGCGTCCGTGCGACGCCCGAAGGCCCGACCTCGAGGATCTTCGGAGATTCCGCCCAAGTCGCCGCCGCCGCCGGTCACGGAAGATCCGGGCGGAGGATGAGGAAGATCCGCCGCGCTCGATCGTCGCCAACGCCCTGTCCGAAACCGAGTTGCCGAAGCACCCGGGAATCGCGGGCCCGCGCCGCCAGAGACCCGACCGAAGAAGGAATGCGGCCTCCACTCGAGACCGATGCCCGACTCGACTCGAAACGATCCAGAGGACATGTTCGCCCAACTCATGTCGATCCGATCCCTCGGACTCCTCGCCGTCTCCCTCTCGGTGCTGCTGGCGCCGGAGAGCCGGGCCGGGGAGTCGCTCTCCCTCTCCAAGGGAATCCAGGTGACCGTGAAGGAGGTCTCCGGACAGCTCCGCGTCGCGGAGCCCGTGACGTTCTCCTTCCCGCTCCGGAAGAAGGACAAGATCAAGTCCCCGTCCCAGCTCGTCCTGGTCGGTCCCGACGACCAGGTCGTCCCCTCGCAGATGCGCGTGCTCGAACGGTGGAAGGGGTCCGTGAACGACCCGAACCGGGAGATCCGCTGGGTCCTCGTCGACGCGCAGGTCGACGTGTCGATCGATGGCGAGGCGACGTACCGGGTCCGGCGCCGCGACGGGCTCGACCCGGAGGAGCCGACCGGGCCGACCCTCGTCGTGACGTCCGACGAGAGCGGCGTGTTCGTCGACACCGGGACCGCCCACTTCCGGATCAGCGCCATGACGGCGAACTTCCTCGACCTGCTCCGGGCCGACCTCGACGGCGACGGGCTCGTCGAGGAGGGGGAGGAGCTGATCGATCAGCCGACGGACGCCGGCTTCGTGCTGACCGACCGCTTCGGCGCCGAGTACTCGTCGGCCGCCTCGCCGGTGACCGTGTCGATCGAGGAGGCGGGGGCGCTCCGCACGGTCGTCCGCGTCGACGGTCTCCACGAGCCGGTGCCGGCCGGGAGCGGGATCGACCGCGACTTCTTCCAGTATCGCACCCGCTACACGTTCTACGCGGGGAAGCCGTACGTGCGCGTCCAGCACACGCTGCGGAACGCCTACCTCGACGACCCGCTCGGGAGCATCGGCTTCGAGGGGTACGCGCTGCACACCGGCCTCGACGAGGACGCGAGGATGGGCGGGCCGCCGTTCTTCGCCCGGTACGGCCTCGACGACGACGTCCCGTTCCCGCTGAGCGGCGCGTCCCGCCTGTACCAGGACAGCGAAGGCGGCGTGAACTGGAACCTGTCGGAGGGGACGTCGTTCCGCGGGTTCACGGTCCGGAACGCGACCGACACGGAGGTCGAGTCCGGCGATCAGGCGACCGGCTACGTCTACGTGAAGAGCGGCACGTCCGCCGTCACGCTGTTCATGCGCGACTGGTTCGAGAACTTCCCGAAGGGGTTCGCGTTCGACGGCGACACCGGCGTCCGGTTCGACATCTTCCCGGCCGAGTTCGGGACGTGGCACTACCTCGACGACGCGCAGCAGAAGACGACCGACTTCTTCGTCATCGGACACGGGCCGAACGGCCCGCTCGTCGGCGACGTGATCAAGAAGCTCGACCTCCCGCTGCATCCGCACCCGGACCCCGCGTGGACCCTGAAGACGAAGGCGTGGGGCGACCACGGCGACCTCGATCCGAACATCACGCCGGAGGACTGGCCGGGGATGATCG
>JBICIB010000082.1:0-4824 GCA_043101415.1 Planctomycetota bacterium JB042
GTTTCCCTCGACTCTCGTGGACCTTCCCATGCGCATCTCCTGGACCCTCGTCTTCCTCGCCGCTTCATTCGCCCAGGCGTCGGCGGGGGGCTTCGTCACCCTGAAGGACGGCTCGATCGTCCAGGGCCAGCTCCTGAGCTGCAACGACACCCAGCTCCGCGGCCTGGTCGAGCCCGACGGCGAGGAGCGGGTCTTCCAGCGCGACGAGCTGACGCCGGCGAGCTGGTACATGGTGCGCCACCGGACGGCCGGCGACGACGCGGCGGCGCGGCTCGAGCTCGCCCGCTTCTGCCTGGACACCGGCCTGTTCCCCCACGCGAAGGACGAGGCGGCGAAGGCGGCCGAGCTCGACGAGTCGTTGGACGAGTCCGCGGGCGAGCTGTGGCGCGAGGCGAACGCGAAGGCGGCGGCGCACCTGATCGAGCTGGCGGAGAACGCCCTGAAGCGGCGCAACTGGACGTCGGCGAAGCGCCTCGCGTCGAAGGTCCTCACCGAGTTCACGGGAACCTCGGCCGAGCGGCGGGCGGAGGAGATCCTCGACGAGCTCGCCGCCCACGAGGAGGCGACCCCGACCATGGAGACGGTCGTCCACCAGCCGCTGACGAACGCGCAGGTCGACGAGATGAAGCGGACCGACCCGCGCGCGGTCGAGGCGACGGAGCGCCTGGAGCGCGCCCGCGAGCGGAATCGGAAGGCGCTGAAGGACAAGACGCTGTCGTCCGCCAAGTCGACCTTCGAGGGCTCGTTGAAGGAGTACGGGCGCGTGCTCTCGATCGCCGACCGGGTCCTCGAGGAGGAGAAGGACGAGCCGCTCATCGTCGAGCGCGTGACCGCGTTCAAGGCGATGGTGAGCGACGAGCTGGCCGACGTCTACGTGAACCTCGCCGCCCTCGACGCCAGCCGGTCCTCGTACGTGAACGCGATGGAGACGATCTCGGCCGGCCTCGCCGAACTCCCCGGCAACGCGCGCCTGGAGGGGTATCGCGAGCAGGTCCAGATGCTCAAGTCCCTCGAGTCCGGCAACCGCTGGCGACGCCGCCGGTGAGACCGCGCGTCCGGCGGGAGGGCTCGGCCGCCCGCCTCCTCGACGCGCGACCTCCCCGGCCGACTCGACGGCCCCGCTACGCGCGGTGCGGGCCGACGTCGCCGCGCGGCGCGCGCCGGACGTGGGCCGCCGCCATCGCGAGGCCGAGGCCGACGACGGCGAGCAGGCCGCCGGCGGCGGCGAGCGCGAGGAACCCCTCGTGGACGCGCCCGACCAGCCACGCGCCGACCGCGCCGACGAACAGGCCGGTCGGGGCGAGCATCCACGCGGCGATCGCCAGCCCCTCGCCGGGCCGCCGGACCGCGCCGACCTCGAGCAGGGCCGCCCGCTGAGCCTCGAACTCGGCCCCCGTCAGCGTCCCGTCCCGGCGGAGGGACTCGAGCTCGGCCAGGATCGCCCGCAGGCGCTCCACCCGCTCCGGATTCGGAGGATGCCGGCACGCCGCGCACGACGGGACGCCGCCGATCGGGCACGCCCGCTCGACGGAGACGAACGGGAGCATCCCCGCCCCCGTGACGTGGAACGCCACCGACCCCCACCCGCGCGGGCAGTCGATCGGCGCCGCCGCCGAGAGTTCCTTCCACTTGTCGATGCCGTCTCGGATGAACTTCATGGGCCCACCTACGCGCCGTCCGCGCCCGCATTCTGCCGGATCCGGGCGCGGGTGGGCCCTCGCCGTCAGGCTCAGGGGCGGTCCTCCCTCGGGTCGCCCGCCGCCTCGACGACCTCGATCCGCTCGACGGTCCGCACCGGCACCCCGTCGTCGGCGGGAGGGACGAAGAGGGTCCGCTCGTGGACGACGTAGTTCCAGTTCGGGAACCAGGCGTGCGTCCGCAGCAGGGCGTCGTGGCGACGGACGTCGGCGTCGGTCCACCGGTCGCCGAGGCGGAGGACGGGGTCCGCCGTCTTCACGTACTCGTCGTCGATCCCCGTCCGGAGGAGCGCGACCTGCAGCGGGTTCACGACGGCGCCCCACGCCGCGTCGAGCGCGAGGACGCCGCCGGCGCCGACCGCGACGCCGACCAGCAGCCCGCCGGTCGCGTAGAGGTACGACTGCAAGTAATGGTGGCCCGCCTCGTGGAAGCCCCATCCGACGCCCCAGATCGCGCCGGCGATCCCGGCCGCGGCGTACAGGCCGACCACCGGCGGGAGCGGCTCGTCGAACGTCCGGCCGCCGTAGATCTTCCCCAGGCCGAAGCGGTTCAGCGCCGTGAGCGGGGCGTCGATCAGGTCCCGCGGGAGCCCCCAGAGCGGGTACGTCGCGGTGAGCCACGGCGACCGCGCGCGCGTCTCCTCGACCGGCGCCCGCGACAGGTGGACGACCCCCGGCGTGAGACGGAGCTCGCACCGCTGCTGCGGCGCGCCGATGCGGTCGACCAGGACGATCAACCGCCGCTCGCCGTCCCCGACCGGCGCCGCGAACCGGACGGCGCGCCGCGCGCCGACGACCGGCTCCTCGTAGGTGATCGTGACCAGCTCCGCCCAGTCGTCCGTCAGGACGGTGATCGCACGGATCTCGTCCCACGCCCGCCGGCCGTTCGACCAGGTCCCCGCCACGCTCAGCGAGACGAGCGGGTCGCCCCCTTCGAGGTCGGTCTCGACGTACTCCGCGCTCACGCCCCCCGACGCGCTCTCCGCCCGCACGGGCTCCGGCGGGACGTGGACCGGGTGCGGGGCGTAGTGCGCGCACCCGGCCGCGCCGAGCGCCGCGCCCACGATCCAGACCCGGGGTCGACGTCGATTCGTCACGCGCATGAGGTCCTCCTGGGCGATCGGATGAGGGGCGCGGCGGGGGCCGGCGAAGGAACGATCCGGAAACGTCCGGGGCGCGGATCGTAGCGAGCGTCGGGAGGCGGCGTCGCCTCCCCGACGGCCGACTCCGTCCGGCCGTCCCCCCCCCCCCCCGCTACACACCCCGCATGCTCCCCACGCTCCTCCTGGTCGCCGCGCTCCTCGTCCCCGGCGAGTCGGCGCGCGCGCTGAACGACCGGGGGCTCGCGCTCCTGTCGAAGGAGGAGTTCGACGAGGCGATCGCGGTCCTGACGCGGGCCGTCGAGGCGAGCGGCGAGGACCCGGTCGTCGTGCGGAACCTCTCCGAGGCGCGGAACCGACGCGGCATGGACCACCTCGAGCACGACCGGCTGCGGAAGGCGATCGTCGACTTCGACGCGTCGATCCGGCTCTGCCCCGAGCGGCCGCACCCGTGGGTCCACCTCGCCTACACGTACCTCCGGTACCGCGACCTCGTCCGCGCACAGGCGGTCCTCGACGGCGCGAAGGACTGGCACGCGGACGAGCCGCGCCTGCTCGACGTCCAGGGCGCGCTGTCGTACCGGCAGGACGACCTGCCGCGCGCGATCCGGGCGTTCGAGCGCCGGCTGAAGCTCGCCCCGGACGCCGCCGCGAAGGAGTCCCTCGCCCGGGCGCGCCGCGAGCACGCGGTCTCCGGCGAGTTCGTCGACCGCGCGTCGCGCGACTTCACGGTCCGGTTCCTCGGGACGCGGAAGAACCTCCGCGTGGTCGACGACTACCTCGAGATGCTGCAGGAGGCGCGCGACGAGATCTGCCGCGACCTCGGCCGCGAGCCGCGCGGCCGGACGATCGTCCTGATCTACAGCCCGACCGAGTTCCAGCGGGTGACCGGCGCGCACGACTGGGTCGGCGGACAGTACGACGGCCGCATCCGGCTGCCGATCGAGGACCTCGCCCGCCAGCGCCGCCTCGTCCCGCCGCTGGCGCGCCACGAGTTCACGCACCGCCTCCTCGACGACCTCGCCCCGACCGCGCCGAGCTGGCTGCACGAGGGGCTCGCCGAGTGGTACGGCCGCCGCGGCGAGGCGTGCCACGACGAGATCCGGGCCGTCGCGCGGAAGACCCGGATCCCCCGCCTCCGCGAGGTCCCCGCCTCGTTCGGCGCCATCGCCGACCCCGGGACGGTGCGGGTCCTCTACGCCCTCTCGCGATCGTTCGTCGCGTTCCTCCGCGAGGAGTACGGCGTCGAACCGCTGAAGGAGCTGATCGAGCAGTTCGGCGCCGGCCGCGACGCCGACGCGGCCGTGCGCCGCGCCTACGGCCGCGGCCTCGACGACGTCGAGGCGATCTGGTACCGGTCCGTCATCGTGAGGTGATCGGGCGGACCGAATCGCTCCGGCGCCGCCCCGCCTCCGTCACGGCCCCCCGTCCTCGCCGATCGTCGGGATCTTCCGGCCGCGGGTCCACGGGGCGCCCGCCGCGTCGAGCGCGTCCTTCAGCTGCTCGAGGTCGACCTCGGCGGCCCGGCGGAGCGCGCCGACGGCGGCGCGGTACTCCTCGAACGCGATCCGGAACTGCTCGCGCTGCGTCGCCGTCGGGCCGTGGGTGGTCCGCAGGCTCGACTGCGCGTTCCGCAGGCGGCTCCGGACGGACGGGGACCCGGGCTCGCCGCGGGAGGTCTTCGTCCGGTCGCCCGACAGCGCCTCCTCGGCGTCGAGCAGCGCCAGTTCGATCCGCCGCGCCTCGTCGAGCAGGTCGAGGTCGGCGGTCCGCCCGCGCTTCACCAACGCCTCGATCTCGTCGACCTGGACCTTCGCCTCGTCGAGGACCTCGGACGCGGCGCGGGCGGCCCGGGCGAGCTCTCCCACCGCCCGCTGGAAGGCGAGCACGGCGACCGGGTCCTGCCGCGGCAGCGCGGGATCGCCGATCGCCTCGACCTCGAACGCGACCGGGTCGCCCAGCGGCGTCGTCTCGTCGTCGATCCGCTTCACGGCGCGGACGGCGTACGTCCCCGGCGGGACGAGCGG
>JBICIB010000083.1:0-8091 GCA_043101415.1 Planctomycetota bacterium JB042
CGCGGCTCCGGTCCGCCCGCTCCAGCAGCCCGGACCGGAACAGGCGGACGAAGACGTCCTGGGTCAGGTCGTCCGCGTCGTGCGACGCGACCCCGCGGCTCCGGACGTACCGAGCGACCGGCTCGCGATACTGCCTCGCGAACCGCTCCCGCGCCGCGTCGTCGGCGCCGGCGGCGTCGCGGATCGTCGTCCAGATCGTCGTCGGGAACACCGCTCCACTATACTGCGGCTCGCATGTCCACCGAGTCCGACCTCGCCCGCACGCTCCTCGCCCGCGGTCTCCTCGGCGACGAGGACCTCGCCCTCGAGGAGGACGTCCGCGCCCCCGAGAAGTACCGGCTCGTCCGGCGGCTCGGCCGCGGCGGGGCGGGCGTCGTCTGGCTCGCGCGCGACGGCGCGCTCGACCGCTACGTCGCGCTGAAGTTCCTCGGCGACGCGCAGACCGGCCTCCTCGAGCGGTTCCGCCGGGAGGCACGTTTCACCGCCCGGCTCCGCTCGTCGGCGATCGTCGAGGTGTACGAGCTGGGCGAGCACGACGGTCGTCCGTACATCGCCATGGAGTACGTCGAGGGCGGCAGCCTCGAGGACGTCGAACTCGAGCCCCGCGCGCTGGTCCGCGTCGTTTGTGAGGTCGCGGAGGCTCTCGACCACGCGCATTCCGAGGGGATCGTCCACCGCGACATCAAGCCGGCGAACATCCTGCTCGACGTCGACGGCCGAGCCCACGTCACCGACTTCGGCATCGCGGTCGACGTCTTCGCGGGCAAGGGCGCGACGCTCAGCCTCCACGGACAGGTCATGGGGACGCCGGCGGCGATGGCGCCGGAGCAGGCGCGGGGCGAACTCCACGCGGTCGACGCCCGCTCGGACGTCTACTCCCTCGGCGCCACGCTCTACCGCAAGCTCGTCGGCCGGTGGCCGTTCGTCCACGACCACGTCGTCGACGTCCTCCACGCCGTCCTGCACGACGAGCCGCCGTTCCCCCGGTCCCTCCGGCCGGAGATCCCGCGGACGCTGGAGTCGATCGTGCTCCGGTGCCTGATGACGCGTCGCGACGATCGGTACCCCTCGATGCGGGAGCTCGCGGCCGACCTCGACGCGTTCCTGGAGGGGCGCGCCGTCGCCGGCGAGTCGGTCGCGTGGTTCCAGCGGCTCGTCCGGCGGACCTCGAAGACGCCCCTCCGCCCTCGGGAGCCGCACGCCGAACGGGACGCCTACGGCACCCTCGGCCTCGAGGTCGCGCGGCGCATCGCCGCCTGGGACGTCGAGCGATACCGCGTCTCCAAGGGCGTCGACCGCCTCGAGCCGCGGCTCCACGCGATCGTCGCGCAGCTCGACGCACACCTCGCCGATCACCCCGACGCCGCCTGGGCGCGGTACTACAAGGGACTAGCGCTGTTCCGGCTCGGAGCGCTCGAGCAGGCGCTGGAGGAGATGGAACCCGCGCTCGACCGGATCGAGACCCTCCCCGGCGCCTGCTTCGAGCTGGGGCGGCTGCACCTCGCGCTCCACCTGCGCGAACACCGCGGCGCGCGGCGCCATCTGGCGGACGAGGGCGTGCGTTGGCACCTCGACGCGGTGCGTGGCCGGCTCCGCCTGGCGGTCGCGGCGTTCCGCGAGGCGCGGCGGCGCAACGAGGACCTCCCGGTCTGGCAGTCGCGCTTCGCCGACGCGGTGGCGCTCCTGCTCGAGGACGACTTCGACGCGTGCGTGCGCGAGTGCGAGGAGATCCTGGCGCACGACGAGGACGCGGAGGAGGTCTGGGTGCTGAAGGGAGATGCCGAGCGGCTCCGCGGCGGCGATCCGCGGGCCAGCTACGACCGCGCGGCCGCGATCCGCCGGAGCGATTGGTAGGTCTGGCTGTCGCGCGCCGAGTTCGAGGCCTCGATCGGCGCCCGCGACGACGCGCTCCGATCGCTCGAGCGGGCCCGCGAGATCCACCCGGGACGGGTCGAGCCGCTCGTGCTCCGGGCTCGCCTCTCGCTCGACGCGGTCCGCGACGCCGGGGAGGCCGTCCGCGGTCCCGCGGCCCTGGAGGCGGCGGACGAAGCGGTCGCCGCCGCGCCGGAGTCGTACGACGCGCGGCTGGTCCGGGCGGAGGCGCGCCTCGAGGACGGCGACCCGGACGGCGCGCTCGCCGACCTCGAGGTCGCCGCCGGGGCGCGAGGTTGCCAGAACCGGGTGAGGCTGCTGGTCGCCACGGCCCGCCTCGCCCGCGCCCGTCTTCGCGCGACGGAGGGCGGGGACGTGCGGGAGGACCTCGACGCCGTGCTGGCCGAGGCGCGGCAGGAGTTCGTGCAGCTCGAGGGGAGCGGACCGTGGCGCGCGCTCCTGGCCGAGGCGGAGAGGTTCGCCTCGGAGCGGACGGACCCGTGACGGAATCGTGGCTCGAGCGCGCCGCCGTCGTCGCCGGGGGGGTGGCGTTCCTCGTGGTCTACCTCCGGTCCCTCGCCTTCGGGAGGCCGACGTTCGGTCGGCTCGCGCGGGCGGCGCTCCGAGCGATCGTGGTCCCCGCGGCCGTGCTGATCGGGGCGCCTGTGTTCGGGGTCGCGCCCTCCGCGGGGGCGGTCCTCGTCGCGGGGCTGTTCGGACTGGTCCTGGCGATCGGGCCGCTGCGGGGCGACGTGCGGGCCGTCGCTCCCGCGCCGCGGCGGGGAGACCTCGTCGCGGGGCTCGCCGTCCTCGGCGCCGTCGCCGCCGCGGCGGGGGAACGGCAGGTGAGGCTGCAGCGGACCGCGCTCGACGAGGAGGGGGCGGCGCAGGTCCTCGCGCCGGCGGATGCATTCGAGGCGCTCGAACCGCGGACCCTCGACCTCGGCGCCGGCGTCGTCGCGCCCGGACCGTGGCGGAGCGCGGCCGTCGCGCTCACGGCGACGCTCGCGCCGGAAGCGATCCTCCAGGTCCGGCTCCGCGCCCCGAACGTCGGCTGGCCGTTCGGCGTCTCGTTCTTCCTCTCGAACGACCCGCGGTTCGAGAGCGGCTTCTTCGAGGAGACGACGGTGCGGTTCCGGAGGCTCGGCGAGCCGGCCGGCGTGGCGGAACCGGGCCGGCCGCTCGCCGTCGTCGTCGAGGCGGCGGGGCGGGACTTCGTCGCGTCGATCGACGGGGTCGAGGTGGCGCGCGCGACGACCCGCCGGTACGCCGCCGGCGCGACGGTCGTGGTCGCGGCTCGAGGCGCCGTCGACGTCGAGGGCGTGCGCGTGACCCCGGTGTCGCTCGACGAGGCGCCGGTCACCGCGACGACCGACTTCACGGTCGGGGCGGCGCGGGCGGCGGCGGCGGTGCTCCTGCTCGCGCTCCTCTCGGCGCTCCTCCTCCGGGTCGCTCCGGTCCGCTCGCTCGCCCCGGCCGCCTGCGCGGCGGCGCCGTACGCGCTCTTCCTCCGGACGTCCGACCCGGGCGCTCCGCTCGACGCGGTCGGCCTGGCGACCCACCTGTTCGCGGCGTGCGTCCTCGCCCTCCGCTTCCCGCTGGTCCATCGCGACCGCCTGACCGGCCCGCGGTACGCCGTCTTCCTCGTCGGCGTCGGCGTCGCCGCGTTCGCCGCGTTCGAGCAGGCGCGGGAGCGGGCGTGGCCGGCCGGGTTCGAGGAGGAGAACGCCCTCTCGGTCGTCGACTGGGACGGAGCGCGGCAGGAACCCGACCTGATCCACCTCACGCACCCGGCCCTGCGCCGGTGGAACAACTACCTCGCCGACCACACCCTCCGCCTCCTCCGCCACGACCGCGCCCGGCCGGCGGGGAAGGCGCGGGTCGTCGCGATCGGGACCTCCAGCACGCACGGCTACTGGCTGAAGCTGCCGTACGCCTACCGCCTGCACCTCCTCCTCGAAGCGGAGGGGCATCCCGTCGAGACGCTGATCGCCGCGGTCCCCGGGGCGACGGGGCCGCGCCTCCACTGGTTCGCGCGGAACGTCGTCATGGAGTATCGGCCGGACGTCGTGACGCTCTCGCAGACGTTCAACGACGCGTACGCGCTGACCCAGCTGGACGAAGGGGCGTACCTCGAGCGGATCACCGCGCCCGGATACGAGCGGAGCCTCCTCGATCGCGTCCGCGACCGTCTGGCGGTCGTCCTCGGCGGCCGGTACCTCCGGTCGTGCCTCGACGAGTTCGCGGCGACGGGGGGCGTGGAGCGGAGGGAGGGAGCGCCCGATCCTCCGGCCCGGTTCGAGGCGATGCTCGACGGTTTCGCCGAGCTCTGCGCCGCGCACGGGGCGGCGCTGGTGCTGGTGAAGGAGCCGATCGCCGGCGGCACCGACCGGCTGTGGAAGGACGAGTTCTACGCGGCGATCGATCGCGTCGGCGCGCGGCACGGCCTCCGCGTGGTCGACCCGACGCCGCTCCTGAACGAGCGTGGAGGGGCGGACCTGTTCATGGACCGGGTCCACCCGCTGGCGGAGGGGGCCCAGGTGATCGCCGAGGCGATGCGGCCGGCGGTCGAGGCGGCGCTCACCGAACGGCGCGAGTGACGCCGAGCGCGGCCTCGAGCCGTGCGCGAAGAGTCGCCTCGTCGGGGGCGCCGGCGAGGGCGCCGAGCTCCCGTTCGAGCCGGTCGAGCGCCGTCGCGAGGTCGCCGTGGGCGAGGTCGAGCGCGTCGGCGCGGGCGCGGACGCGGTCGAGCCCCTCGAGCCAGTCCGTCGCCAGATCGCGCGGGAGCCACGCGTCGGCCACCTTCACGACGTCGATCGTCCGCGTCGCGCCGTCCGCACCGAGTTCGAACCGGCCCGTGTCGCGCGCGAGCCGCTCCAACCGCTTCGCGATCGCCGCGGACGATCGCGGCCGGCGGCCGTCCGCGGCGGCGTCGACCGCCCGGAGCGCCGGCTCGAGTTCCGCGACCACGCTCCGGAGGGCGTGCACGACGCCGTCCTCGTCGCGGGGGAGCGTGGCGAGCGCGCGCTTCAGCCCGCCGAGCGGGTCGCGCCGTCCCTCGTCCAGCCAGCCGCTCACGATCGGGTTCGTCGGGAAGGCGTCGACGGCGTCTCCGAGCACGCGCCAGGTCCCTCCGTCGAGGTCGATCCCCGCGCGCCCCGCGGCCGCGTCGAGCGCCCGCGCCGCCTCGTCGAGAGCGGCGTCCGGCCGGCGGGCGAAACGCGCGGGGAGCCGTCCGAGGACTTCCCCCGGATCGTCGCCGTCGAGCGCCCGGTCGAGCGTCGCGAGGTCGCGCTCGGCGCGCCGCGTCTCCGCCTTCGAACAGCCGGGGGACGGGAGGAGGAGGCCGGCGGCGAGGGCGGCGAGCGCGAGGTTCGGTCGGTGGTCCATCCCCGGACCGTACCACGCCCCCGCGCGGAAGAAGCCGGGCCGGCGGCGCGGGGGCCGCCGGCCCGGACCGCCGCTCACTGGTCGAAGTACGTCGCCAGCTTGCCGACCACCGGGACGTCGGTGATCGAGTTCAGCCGCAGTCCGCTCGCGCGGGGATCGACGACCTCGATCCGGTCGTCGCCCGGGAACGACACGTACAGCCGGTCCGAGAAGACGGTCGGGAAGGCTCCGCCGACGAATCGGATCGGCGACTTGCTGTTCGTCCCTCCCGCTCCGAACGGCGCCGACGGGCTCGCGCCGAGGTTCGTCCGCGTGTTCGGCGGGACCGGGGAGAAGAAACTGGTGGTGTCGAAGTCCGAGAGGGCGACGTCGTACGGGATCTGGTCCTGCCCCCCGAAGTTCAGCTTCTGCTGGAGCGGGACGAGCGGTCCGCCGAAGGTCCCGACGATCTCGAAGGTCCGCTGGAGGATCCCCGGGGCGTTCTGGACCGAGGACGGGAGCGGGATGGGCGAGTACTGTCCCGGTCCGGGGGTCTGCGCGGTCCAGTGGACGCGGCTGACCATCGCGAGGCCGGTGTCGTCGTCGCGGTGGGTCAGGAAGACGCCGCCGGCCAGGTTCGAGGTCGATCCCGGCGGGTTGAGCGGGTCGTACGTCATGCCGCGCATCTGCGCGAACGGGGCGTCCTGGACGACCGACCACCGGAGCGAGTCGGCGCCGATGCCGGTCGCGCCCGACGGGCCCGACTCGTAGATCGGCACGTTCCGGCCTCCTTCGTTCAGGACGAAGCCGTAGTAGACGCCGGAGAAGAACCCGGTGTTCGTGTGACGCGGGGTCAGCACGACGTCGCGCGGCCGGTCGAGACCGCCCTTCAGCGTCTTGCGGATCGACTGCGACGTCGGGTCGAAGATCGAGATCGAGTCGCCGTGGTAGTTCGTCACGAAGACGTCCTCGTGCTCCGGCTGCACCGAGACCGAGATCGGCCCGGCTCCGACCTTCACGCGGTTCAGCTCCTGGTGGAACGTCGGCGAGAGCGGGTTCGAGTCGACCACGGACATCGAGTCGTCGCCGAAGTTCGAGACGTAGAGGAAGCGGAGGTCGGGGGAGAGGCCGAGGCCCTCCGGATCCGGCGTCTCGATCGTGTCGATCACGGTGAAGGTGTTCGAGTTGACGATCTGCACCACGCCCTGGTCGCGGTCGGTGAGGTAGAGGAAGTTGCCGACCTGCTGGCGCGTCGCGTACGGCGTCGGGGCGCTGAAGCTCTGGAACGCCGGACCGTTCTGGCCGAACGTCGGGAGCCGGTCCGCCGATCCGTCGAAGCTCGGGACCATCAGGACGCGTCCGCCGCTCGCCGGCCAGACCTCGTCCCCCTCGAGCACGACCGCCGGCTTCTTCAGCTTCTGCTGGTCGAAGACGATGTCGAGCGGCGGGAGGCCGACCGGGACGCGGAGCGGCGGCGGGTTCGGCACCGGCGGGTCGGAGATCGAGTTGCTCCCGAGCGTGGTCCCGGTGACGAACGACGAGCGCGACGCCGCGAGGTGCGGGTTCGACGAGTCGAAGAACCGCTTGTCGAGGAAGTCGCCGACCTGGATGTCGCCGACCGAGCCGACGACGGGCGACTTGACGAGGCGCGACTTCCCCTTGGAGTTCCTCACGACGGTCTCGAAGCCCGCCGGGTAGAGGCCGAACGAGGAGCCGCCGTTCGCGGTCGAGCCGGTGCTCCCCTCGTTGACGCCCGGGACCGGCGTCGGTCCGCCGAGCGTGGCCGGGTTCCCGCCGAGCCCGATCGGGTTCGCGGCGCTCGGGTCGCCGAACACGTTCTTGTGGCAGCCGAGCAGCCAGGTCGGGCAGAACATCTGCGCCGCGTTGGTGCAGAGGACGATCCGCTCGATGTCCGGGTCGTTCGTCTCGAAGCCGTTGCCGTCGAGGTTCACGACCCCGGCGCCCGATCCGGAGAGCGGGGCGAAGTAGAGCGCCTGCGGCGCGACCGGCGCGTTCGTCCACGCCCGCCCGCCGGACGTCCGGAACGCCGCGCTCGCCGCCGCCGACGCGTCGTCGAACGCGACGTCGTACAGCGACAGCGCCGCCGTCCCGAGCATCGGGACCGCGGCGTCGGCGGTCGGGTTCACGTTCGTGCTGATGGCGAGGCTCGTCAGGGTCACCGTCAGGTCGCCCGGGAGGTCGACCAGCGGCTTGACGACGTACTCGGAGAGGTTGTTCGGGTTGACCGGCCGGACGTCGAACGGGATCGCGAACGAGGCCACGCCGTTCGGCGAGCCGGTGAGCGTGAAGTTCGGGTAGAGCGGCACCGGCACGTACTCGGGGTTGGGAGAGAGCGCGGTGTTCCCGTTGAAGACCATCGGGACCTGGCTCCCGGCGGACGAGGCGAGGTGATCGGCGACCTGCGCGGCCGAGATCCCGACCGACTCCGGCACCACCGGCTCGGTGTACCGGACGACGTACCTCGTGAACGACTCGACCACCTCGAGCCCTCCGGCGGTCTCGGCCGGGGTGACCGGCGTCTTCGCCTCGATCGAGTCGATCGTGACGGGGGCGCCCGTCGGCTGGCCCGTGCCGTCGTCGACCTTGAGCACCCAGTAGCCGTTCACCTCGACCTTGCCGACCTCGTGGAGCCGGACCCGGAGTTCCTGGATCGCCGCGGTCTCGGGATCGCCCGGCGTGCCGCCGAACGCGGCGATCGTGGAGAGGTCCTGGTCTCCGACCGTCGCGACGTACGTCAGCGCGTTCTTGGCGAGGAGACGGTTCTTCACATTCGCGTTCAGCCAGAGCGGGAACGCGGGGTCCCCCTCGACCTTGGTCCCGTCCGCCGTC
>JBICIB010000084.1:0-2993 GCA_043101415.1 Planctomycetota bacterium JB042
TTCCTCGCCGCGCGTCGGACGGCGATCGCGGACGCCCGCCCCGACGCCGCGGCGAAGGCCGGATCGGTCGACGGCCTGCCGTGGTCGGCGATCGTGACCGCCGACCGCTCGATCTCGTCGTACGTGCTCCGGGACGGGGACGTGGTGCTGGTGACGAACTCGAAGGTCCAACTGGAGCGGTACGCGGCGGTCCGGCGGGGCGAGACGGAGGCCCTCGGCGGGCTCCCGGAGTTCACGTTCTTCCGCGACCGGTACGCGCGCGGCGACGGCGCGGAGACGGCGTTCTTCTTCCTCTCCGACCCGACGATCCGGCGGTGGTGCTCGGCCCGGTGGCGGATCGGCGCGTCGCGGCGGATCCGCGCGCAGGCGCTCCTCGCGCACGAGGCGGCGCGCGCGATCGACGCCGAGACCGGCGGCGACGCGGTCGGGCCGGCGCTCGCCCCGGACGTCGCGGCGACGTACGGCTCGCTCGAGTTCGTGACGCCGATCGCCGAGCTCGACCTCGACCGCGTCACCGAACCGGAGGCCGAGGCGTACCGTCGGTTCCGGAACGGGTACCAGCGGAACTGGCAGGGGTTCTTCGATCCGATCGCGGTCCGGATCGGGGTCGACGACGAGACGATCTCGACCGACGTCACGGTCATGCCGATGATCGAAGCGGCGGACGCCCGCGAATGGCTGGAGGTGACCCGCGGCGCCTCGCTCGAACCGGGCGACGGCGACCCGCACGACGACGTCCTCTTCCACTTCGTCCAGGCGATCGACCTGCGGGCGGACCCGGTGCGCGAGCTCCGGTCGATGGCGTCGGGCATGCTGCCGGGCGTCGACCCGTTCGCTTGGGTCGGCGACCACGTCGCGTTCTACGTCGACGACGACCCGCTGTTCGACGACCCGCTCCTGCGGGAGGACCCGGACGACTTCCTGGAGGAGCGCTTCGACCGGCTGCCGTTCGCGCTGGCGGTCGACGTCGCCGACGCCGTGAAGGCGGCGCTCTTCCTGACCGCGCTCCGGTCGTTCTCCGACCAGGCCGCGCCCGGCGTCCTGACCTGGGAGACGCGGACCCACGACGAGCGGCCGTACGTCCGGGTGACGGCGCGCGAGAATCCGCGCGACGAGCGCTCGTTCTCGCTCTGCTACGCGATCACCTCCGAACGCCTCGTCGTCACCCCGAACGAGGCGCTCCTGAAGCGTTCGCTCGACCGCCTGGCGACGGCCGGAGCGGCGCCGGCGGCCGCGTGGCCCGGGCGGCACGTGGCGATCCGCCTCTCCGGACGGTTCGGCGCGCTCCTCGAGTCGCTGCTCGGAGAATGGCAGGAGGAGAACCGCCGGGCCGCGTCGTGGCGGAACCTGTGGGTCCTGAACGAATGGCGTCGGCTGCACCCCGGCGAGGATCCCGTGCGGTTCCACGAGCGGCGGTTCGGCCAGCGGCTCGTCTGCCCCGGCGGCGGCCGCTACGCCTGGAACGCGCAGGCCGCCACGATGGAGTCGACGGCGTACGGCCATCCCGCCGCCCCTCGCGACGAGGCGCGCGTCCCGCCGCTCCTCCGATCGTTCGCCGACGCGACTGCGGGCGTCACGTTCGAACACGACGGGCTTCGGGCCCGCGCGACCCTGAGACGCGCTCCGGGGGACTGAGCGCCGGGGAGTCGTGGCCGGCGGCGCGGGGCGGGAGTATCCTGTCGGCGTCGATCCTCGTCGCCGGCCCCCGCTCCGCCCTCCCGATTCCCGGAGCGTCACGGGCCGGCGCTGCCACGCTGCGCCTGCTCTGCATGTACCTGCTCCGGATCCTCGATCTGCTCGCCCTCTGCGGCCTGTTCGTGCAGGCGTTCGCGGCGTGGGTGTTCGTCGCCGTGCTCGCGTCGATCCGCGATCGCGACTCGGAGAGGGGCGCGATCCGGACGTTCGTCTGGGCGTTCGTCGCACTCTCGCTCGCCCTGACCGTGATGAGCGTCCGCTTCTTCCGAGCGCACGACGTCTCCGCGTCGTACGTCCGCTGGGCCGACGGTCTGTGGGCGCCGACCGTCTGCTACTCCCTGTACATGGGGATGAAGGCGTGGTTCGTGTGGCTGCTCGTGCTCGGCAGCCACCGGCTCTCGGGCCGACCGGAGCCGCGATGGCTGCGCCCGGCGCTCCCCCCGCTCGTCGTCTCGATGGCGATGGCTCCCCTCGCCATCCCCGGCATCGACGCGTTGCTCCTGTTCCAGGCGCCGGTCGTGGTCGCCGGATCGCTCCTCTCCGCGCGGGCCCTCCGGGAAGCCCGCGCCCGCGTCCGGCTGGTCCACGGCGCCCTGATCGGGCTGGCGGTCACCTGGACGATCCACGCGACCGCCATCCTCGCCGGATCGAGCGGGGAGGCGAATCCGCTCCTCTCCCTGAACTCCTTCATCGACCTCGGGGTCCAGCTCCTCCTCGGCATCGGCCTCGTCGTCTGCCTCCTCGAGGACTCGCACCGCCGGCGGATCGAGGCGGAGCAGGAGCGCGAGGGACTTCGCCAGTCGATCGAGCGGGACGAGAAGCTGCGCGCGCTCGGCACGGTCGTCTCGGGCGTCGCCCACGAGCTGAACAACCCGCTGACCGTGATCCTGGGCCACGCCGACATCCTGCGGCGGCAGGTCGCCGGCCATCGTCCGGCGACGATCATCAAGGAGCAGGCCGAGCGATGCCGGGGGATCGTGCGGAACCTCTCCGCCCTGGCCGGCCAGTCGGTCCACCCGCGCGAGGAGGTCGACCTCGAGGCTCTGGTCCGGAGGGTCGTCGCCGGCCTCCCCGAGCGCGTGACGCACGAGGGGCGGCACGTCGTCCAGCGGGTGGCGGGCGGCCTGCGCGGGAGCGTCGACCGCATCGGCATCGATCAGGTTGGCGAGCACCTGCTCGATGCCGATGCGGTCGACGCTCCCGCGCAGGCCGCCCGCCACCCGCTGGACGACGTGCCGCCCCTCGTGCGTCACGCGCTCGGGGAGGCCGGCGACGACCCTCCGGACCAGAGCCTCGAG
>JBICIB010000085.1:0-8486 GCA_043101415.1 Planctomycetota bacterium JB042
GATCTCCCGGCCGGGGGCTGAGCGGAGAGGGAACCGAGAGGGACCTGGGGGCCGGCGGAAAGAACTTCCCCCCTCCCTCCCGCGCCGCGGAAGGAACTTCCCCTCCGCGGCGCCGCCCGTCTCCGGACGGACGTCGCAAGCCAGATCTTTCCAATGACTTGCGAGCCCGCGCCCGCCGCCCGCCGCGATGGCACCCGGTTCGCGCTCCCGATCGGCGGACACGTCTCGGGAGCATTCCATGAACGGCGGACTCCTCCACGCTGCGAGCGCCCTGAACCTGCTCGGCAAGATGCAGGACACGCGGGCGCAGAACATCGCCAACGCGGACACCACCGGGTATCGGCGGCGGATCGCCTCCGCGGAGGCGTTCGCGAACGCGCTCCGGAGCGCGAGCGGCCTCCGCCTCCCGACCGCCCGGCAGGACGTCGACTCCTCGCAGGGGAACCTCCGGGTGACCGAGTCGCCGACCGACCTCGCGATCGAGGGACGAGGGTTCTTCGCCCTGGAGACCGAGCGCGGCGTCCGGTTCACGCGGAACGGCTCGTTCCACGTGAACGCGGAGGGCGACCTGGTCGCCGCCGACGGCGCGCGCGTGCTCGGCGAGACCGGGCCGATCCAGCTCGACCCCGCCCGCGGTCCCCTGCGGGTCGATCCGACCGGCCTGGTGAGCCAGGACGGCGACCGCGTCGGGCGCCTCCGGATCGTCGAGTTCGAGGACGAGGGCGCGCTCGAAGCGGAGAGCGACGGGCGGTACCGCGAGGGGCCGACGACGCTGCCGCGGGACGCGACCGAGTCGACCGTCAGCCAGGGGTTCCTCGAGAGCTCGAACGTCAACGTGGTCGACGAGCTCGTCCAGATGATCGCCGGATTCCGCGCGTTCGAGGCGGCGCAGAAGACCGTCATCGGCATCGACCGGATCCACGGAGTGGGGATCGGCAGCCGCCGCTGAGGCGGCCGCCGCGACCGAGGAGCAACGACGCATGATCAAGGCACTGTTCACCGCCGCGACCGGGATGAAGGGTCAGCAGACCAACGTCGACGTCATCTCGAACAACATCGCGAACGTCAACACGAACGGCTTCAAGCGGAGCCGCGTCAACTTCGAGGACCTCCTCTACCTGCGCCTCGGCACCGCCGGCGACGCGGCGAACGGCGTCGCCCCGCCGACGGCGTTCGAGGTCGGGAGCGGCGTCCGGGCGGTCTCGACGACGCGGACGTTCACGCCCGGCTCGCTCGAGGGGACGCAGCGCGAGCTCGACGTCGCGATCTCCGGCGACGGCTTCTTCCAGGTCCAGCTCCCCGACGGGACGATCGCCTACACCCGCGACGGCGCGTTCCACACCGACTCGCAGCTCAACCTCGTGACGGCCGAGGGGTACCTCGTCGACCCGTCGATCACGATCCCCGCGGACACCCAGAACATCTCGATCTCCCCGGAGGGGGTGGTCGCGGTCGTCACCGCCGGCGACACGAGCACGATCCAGGTCGTCGGCCAGCTCCAGCTCACGCGGTTCGCGAACCCGGCCGGACTCTCGGCGCACGGGTCGAACCTCTTCCTCGAGACCCCCTCCAGCGGCGCGCCGACCCAGTCGACGCCGGGCCAGAACGGCGCGGGGACGCTGGTCCAGGGGTACCTCGAGCGCTCGAACGTCGACGTCGTCACCGAGCTCGTCAACCTGATCGTCGCCCAGCGCGCGTACGAGGTGAACTCGCGCGCGATCCGGACCGGCGACGAGATGCTGTCGCAGGTGAACGGACTGATCCGCTAGGCCCTCGCCGGAACCGGAGCCCCCGTGATCGCCACCGCCCTCCTCCTCGCCGCCCTCTCCGCCCCGCCGGTCCCGGCCGACGCGGCGCCGGTCGTCACGCTCCTCGAGCGGACGTCGACGCCGGGGACGCGCATCCGGCTGATCGACCTGGTCTCCCCCGAGCACCGCGGCGCGCTCGCGCCGACGCTCCTCGAGACCGACCTCGGGCGCGCGCCGTCCCCCGGCTTCGAGCGACGCGTGACCCGCGCCGCGGTCCGTTCGATGCTCCCCGCCGAGGTCCGCCTCGACGGCGCCGAGGAGAGCCTCGTCCGGAGCGACATCGAGACGGTCTCCGGTGAGCGCCTCCTCGCCGCGGCGCGCGCGCACCTCACCTCCGACGTCCGCCTCGACGAGGGGGCCGAGCTCGAGGTCACCCGCCGCCCGCTCGACGTGCGGGTCCCCCGCGGCCGCGACGGCGTCGCGCTGGTCCCGCGCCTCCGGGGGAACGTCCGCGGCCGCGGGGCGATCCAGGTGCTGGTCGACGTCACCGTCGATCGGAAGCTGCAGGCGACGGTCCCCGTCGGGTTCATGGCCCGCGTTTTCCGTGACGTCCCGGTCCTCGCCCACGCGCTCTCCCGCGGGGCGCACCTGACCGAGGCCGACCTGACCACCGCGCGGCTCGAGCTGACGCGCGCCGCGAACGAGCCGATCTCCGACCCGAGCCGGCTCCTCGGCCGCGTCGCCCGACGGAACCTCCGCGCCGGCGACGTCCTCCTCGACCGCGACTTCGAGCAGCCCGCGCTGGTCCGCCGGAACGAGCCGGTGACCCTGGTGTTCGCGCGGGGCGCGCTCCGGGCGGAGACGTTCGGCATCGCGCGCGAGACCGGCGTCCTCGGCGACACGGTCCGCATCGAGAACCTCACCACCCGGAAGACGGTGGTCGGCCGCGTGATCGGCCCCGGCCTCGTCCGGACGAACCCGTGAATCGAGCTCCGAACCAGGGAACGACCATGCGACTCCTCCTCGTCCCGCTCGCCCTCGTCCTCGCCGCGCCCGCCGCCGCCGACGCGCAGTCGCTCTGGCAGAAGGGACGCAAGCGTCACGTCGCGCTCGTGGCCGACAACCGCGCCCACCGGCTCGGCGACATCGTGACCATCGTGGTCGACGAGAGCCAGAAGGTCGAGAACAAGGAGAACGTCAACACGTCGAAGACGACGGGCGCCTCCGCCTCGGTCACCTCCTTCACGCCGGACCCCGACCTCGCGAAGGACTGGTTCCCGGTCGAGTGGGACTCGAACCGGACGTTCGGCGGGACGGCCGACTTCAAGAAGGAGGGGACGTTCGAGAGCCGCGTCACGGCGACGGTCGTCGACGTCCTCCCGAACGGGAACCTCGTGATCGAGGGACGCCGGAAGGTGACGATCGACGGCGAGCAGAAGTGGATGACCGTCTCCGGCACCGTCCGCAACTACGACGTCGAGGCGGACAACACCGTCCGCTCGGAGCTGGTCGCGAACGCCACCGTGACGTACGAGTCGTGCGGGACGCTCGCCGCCACCACCCAGAAGGGCTGGTTCGAGCGGATCGTCGACTTCATCTGGCCGTTCTGACCGACCCCGGTCCCGCCCCGTTCCCCCGCCCCAGAGATCGGACCGACGCGCCATGTCCATCGCCTCGAAGATCGGCCTCGTCACGCTCCTCCTCGTCGCGCCCTCCCTCGCGCGCGCCCAGGACCGCGCCGCGCCGCGGAGCGCCTCGGTGCGGATCGGCGATCTCACGCACGTGAAGGGGATCCGCGAGAACGCGCTCTGGGGGACCGGGCTCGTCGTCGGGCTGAACGACACGGGGGACACCGCGATCGCCACCCGGCAGGCGCTCCGGAACCTGCTCGAGAAGCAGAACCTGAACCTCTCGGTGCAGGATCTCGCCGACGGCAGCGCGGCGCTGGTGATGGTGACGGCGACGCTCCCGCCGTTCTCGCGCGAGGGGGACCGCATCGACGTCCGCGTCGCGGCGACCGGCGGCGCGGAGAGCCTGTTCGGCGGCACGCTCCTGTTCACCCCGCTCACCGGCGCGGACGGGGAGGTGTACGCGGTCGCGCAGGGCCCGGTCACCGTCGGCGGGTTCACCGCCGAGGGGGCGGCGGCGAGCGTCACGCAGAACCACCCGACGGTCGGACAGGTGACGAACGGCGCGACCATCGAGGTCGACGTCCTCTCCCGCTTCCTCGACGACGACGACGCGCTGGAGCTCCGGCTGCGCGACCCCGACTTCGTGACCGCGTCGCGCATCGTCGACGCCGTCAACATGCGCTACCCCGACGCGGCCCGCTCCGCCGACCCCTCGATGATCGAGGTGCACGTCCCCGACACGGTGACGCGGCACGGACGCGTGCAGTTCGTGGCCGAGGTCTCCGCGCTCCGCGTCGAACCGCACTCGCGCGCCCGGATCATCGTCAACGAGAAGACGGGGACGATCATCGCCGGCCAGGGGGTCACGATCGACCGGGTCGCGATCGCCCACGGCAACCTGACGGTGACCGTCTCCGAGTCCCCCCTCGTGTCACAGCCGTACCCCGAGTCGCTCGGGGTGACGACCACCGTCCCCCGCACCGACCTCCAGGCGACCGTCGACAGCGGCCCCGGCGTCACGGTCCTCGGCGGGTCGGCGACGATCAGCGAGCTGGCCGCGGCCCTGAACGCCCTCGGCTCGACCCCCCGCGACCTGATCACCATCCTCCAGAACCTCCACGACGTCGGCGCCCTGCACGCCGAACTGGAGATCCGCTGATGCGCACCGACCCTCTCCTCCCCGGCGGACCGGCCGGGATCCCCTCTCAACCCGGGGGCCGATCGGTCGAAGAACTGGATGAGGCCCGGGCGGCCGAGGAGTTCACGACCGTCCTCATGTCGTTGGTGGTCAAGGAGATGTTCAAGACCACGGCGATCGGCGGGAAGGACGACATGTTCGGGAACGGCCCCGGTTCGGACGTCTACCGCGGCTTCGCGCAGCAGGCGTTCGCCGAGGCGCTGGCCCGCCACGGGATGGACGACCTGGTCGAAAGCGTGCGCGACTCGATCGCCCGCCACCGCTCCTCGGAGGACTCGAAGTGAACCTCGACCCGGCACTGATCGACCGCCTCGGCGCGGGCCTCGAAGCGGCGATCCGCGCCGAAGAGCAGCTCGACACGCTCCTGTCGCGCCAGGAGGAGGCCCTGAAGAAGGGGGCCGCGGACGAGGTGCTCGAGACGAGCGCCGCGCTCGAGCCGGCGTACGAGGCGCTGCGCGAGGCGATGGAGGGATGCCGGCACGCGGTCCTGGAGATCGACGAGCGGCTCGGCCTCGCCCGCGGAACGCCGCTCCGGGGCGTGCTGAAGGAGATCCCGGCCGAGCTCTCCCCCACGCTGGCGGAGCGGCGCGACCGGCTCGTCGCGGTCCGCCGGCGGGCGCGGCGCCGCTCGGCCCGGAACGCGACCCTCGCCCGCGCGTCGCTCGACGCGATCCGCACCGTGCGCGGACTCCTCGCCGGCGAGGCCCCGCCGACGGTCGCCGTCGGCTCGAGCGGCCGGCTCGACGCCCAGGCCTGAACCCGGAGGATCGCGATGTCGCTCGGCTACTCGCTCGGACTGAACGCCCTCCTGACCTATCGCGCCGCGATGGACACGATCGGGCACAACCTGGCGAACCAGAACACCCCCGGTTACTCGCGCCAGATCGCGCTGCTCCAGACCGGGAAGGCGGCGAAGGGACCGAAGCTGCAGAGCGTCGGGACCGGGGTGACGCTCGCCGGCATCCACTCGACCGTCAACGAGTCGCTCCTGTTCCGCATCCGCGCCGAGGCGGCCGACCTCGGCCGGTTCGCGGCGGAGGCGGGCTTCCTCGGAGAGGTCGAGACGCTCCTCGGCGACCTCACGGAGACCGGGATCGGCGCCGGCCTCCAGGGGTTCTTCGACGCGGCGTCGCTCGTCGGCACCACCCCGGAGGACGCGGTCCTCCGCCAGGGGTTCCTCTCGTCCGCCGACTCGCTGGCGTCGTCGTTCCGCTCGAAGGCGAGCAGCCTGACCTCGCTCCGGACGAACTCGCTGCTCGAAGCCCAGGCGATCGTCGACGAGGCGAACGGGCTCCTGCGGGAGGTCGCCGACCTGAACGGCGTGATCAAGAAGCAGAGCGCGATCGGGGACCAGGCGAACGACCTCCGGGACCGGCGCTCGATCGTCCTCGAGCAGCTCTCCGAGCTCGTCGGCGCGCAGGAGTTCGTCCTCGAGGACGGCACGGCGAACGTGACGGTCGGCAGCACGACCCTGGTCACCGGCTCGAACGCGAACGAGATCCAGTCGATCGCGACCGACGGCAACAAGCTCGGGTTCGGCCTCGAGCCCGGCCCGGTCGACCTGAAGCAGGTCGGGGGGCGGCTGCGCGGCATGGTCGACGTCATGGAGACGTTCCTCCCCGCCCGGCTGGAGGACCTCGACAAGATCGCCCGCGAGCTGATCCGCGCCTCGAACCGGGTCCACTCCACCGGAGTGCCGTCGACCGGCCCGTTCTCGAGCCTGCTCGGCGCGAACGCCGTCGACGCGCCGCCGCTGATCAACCCGACCACGCTCAGCCTGAACGACCTCGGGCTCCCGTTCGAGATCGTGGACGGCACGCTCTCGATCGCGGTGACGAACCACAAGACCGGCGACGTCGAGCGGACCGAGATCGCGATCGCTCCGGACCAGATGAAGCTCGCCGACCTCCTGGCGGCGATCGACGCGGTGCCGCACCTGAACGCGTCGCTGAACGGCGCCGGCAAGCTGCACATCCAGGCGTCGGCCGGCTACGGCTTCGACTTCTCCCGCAAGGTCGACCCGAACCCGGTCGAGGGCGGGACGTTCGGCTCCGGATCCGCCACCGCGGTCGGCGACGGTTCGTTCCCGGTGGCGTTGACGCCGGGCGACCAGTTCACGGTCGCGGTCGACGGCGGCGCGCCCCAGACGGTGACGATCAACGCGATCGACTTCGCGAACCCGGCCGCCGCCACCGCGGACGAGGTCGCCGCGGCGCTCAACGCGCAGCTCACCGGCGCGACGGCGTCGGTCGTCGACGGGCGGATCGTCCTCTCGACCGGGTCGACCGGCGCCGCCTCGAGCCTCGCGATCGTCGACTCCGTCGGAGCGCCGGCCGCGGCCCTCGGCCTCCCGGCCGCCGCGGCGGGGACCGACGTCCCGGTCGAGGTGACCGTCTCCGGCACGCCGACCGGCGACGAGGGCGGCACCTACACGTTCGCGCCGCTCTCCGACGGGGAGATCGGGGTGACGCCGGACCTGAAGCTCGGCATCTACGACGCGGCCGGAGTCCTCGTCGACACCGTGGACGTCGGCGAAGGGTACGAGCCGGGTTCCCCGATCACGCTGGTCGACGGCGTCACGTTCCAGCTCTCCCCGGGCACGGTCCAGGCGTCCGCGAACCAGTTCTTCGACCTCGAGGTCCCCGGCCCGACGGACACCGCCGACCTGCTGGTGGCGTTCGGCCTGAACGCGCTGTTCGAGGGGTCGGACGCGTCGACGATCGACGTCGCCGACGCGGTGAAGGACGACCCGAAGGCGCTGGCCGGCGCGCTCGCCGGCGGTCCCGGCGACGGCGACAACTTCCTCCGGTTCGCGGAGCTCGCCGACCTGGGGATCCCCGCGTTCGACGGCGCCGACCTGAACTCGCGGTACACGTCGTTCGCGGCGACGGTCGGCACCGAGTCCGCCGACGCGCAGGCGTCGCTGGAGTCGTCGTCCCTGCTGATGCTGACGCTCCAGACCCAGCGCGCCGCCGAGTCGGGCGTGAACCCCGACGAGGAGATCCTGTTGCTCGACCAGTACCAGCTCGCCTACGAGGCGGCCGCCAAGTTCCTGTCGACGCTCTCCGAGCTCGACGAGGCCCTGCTCCAGCTCTGATCCCCCGGAGTCCGCCGTGACGATCCGCACCACGCCGCTCGCGCTCTACACCCGCACCCTGCACGACCTCCAGCGGACCTACGGTCGCCTCGCGCAGGCCCAGGTCGACGTCTCGTCGGGGAAGCGGCTCCGGGTCGTCTCGGACGACCCCGCCGACGCCGCCCGGGCGCTGAACACCCGGAACTCCCTCCGCCAGACGCTGCAGGCGCGCGAATCGATCTCGAACGCGTCGTTCGCCACCCAGACGCAGGCCGAGGTGCTGGAGTCGCTCTCGTCGGTGCTGACCGCGGCGCGGGCGAAGGCGGAAGGGGCGGCGAACGGGATCAACTCGCCGACCGAGCTGAAGACGTACGCGGCGGAGCTCGACGGATTCCTCCAGGAGCTCGTGGCGAAGGCGAACACCGAACTGGAGGGGCGCTACCTCTTCTCCGGGTCGAAGGTGCACACGCCGCCGATCCAGACCCAGGGCCCGGGCGGGAAGATCTCGTCCGTCCTGTACGCCGGCGACGACCTGACCCGCTCGGTCCGCGTCGGTCCGTTCGAGACCAAGCCGATCGACGTCTCGGGCCGGTCGGTCTTCTTCACGCCGGACCGGGGGCCGACCGTGCTCGCGGGGCCGTCCGGACTGAAGACCGTCCCGGGCGCGAGCGACACGCTGGTCGGGTCCGCGGAGCTGGTCGTCGCGCACACCGCCACGACCCTCGGGGACGGCGCGCTCGGCGTCGGCGGCGACGCGGCGTCGGGCCTGCAGCCCGGCGCTTCGACCGCGTCGGACACGATAGTCGGCCCGCACACCGTGAGCGTCTTCGAGG